>CAWIYT010000332.1:0-17593 GCA_963840085.1 uncultured Nitrososphaerales archaeon | reverse complement strand
TTTCAGAATATTTTGATTCCTTCCTAATTACGCAAAAGATCTAATATATAGATATAACTATAAAACAACTTCTTTAATAGTCATTTATGCCTTGTTGCGCAACTCATCATTCCTAACACATTTAGTAACCTATTTTAATCATATTATGTGAGAAATTGGAAGAAATACAATGAATCTTTGGTAAAGAGAGGAAGATATTACTTGATTTTGATGTTATAGATAACTGGGATTCTGAACTAGAAAAGATGAATGAATGCAAAGAAGGTAGAAAATTCGTATATCCAGAGTCATTTATCAAATTACTTGGTTATATGAGAGCATACTTTCACTTACCGTATAGACAAACAGAAGGTGTAGTACCAGTCCATGCTGCAAATACATTACCATCAATTCCAGATTATAGCAGGATTTGTAGAAGAATCAACAGATTGGATATCAAAATAAACGATGATGATGAGAATAAATCCAATTTACAACATGATGATAATTTTGTAATTGCAATTGACTCTACCGGTGTTAAAGTTACAAACAGAGGGGGGAATGGATCAGACATAAATGGAAAATAAAAAGACGTTATCTCAAAATACACATAGCAGTTGACATAAAAAAGAAGAGAATTTTATTGTTACAGGTAACCAGTGAACAAGTACATGATGGAAAAATATTACCCGAATTAGTGGATGATATAATAATAAAACAGAACAAAGTAGTTGAAACTGCCCTTATGGATGGTGCCTATGATAGTAACAATAATTTTCAATTTCTATCATTTAAAGGAATCCAACCAGCAATTAAGGTAAGAAAGAATGCCAAGTATAGAAAGACAAACCATTATTTGTGAGAAACAAGAACGTACAATCACAGAAAAACCGATTACAACAATGGAAGGATAGCGTTAGCGATGGTCAAGCGATGGATTGCAGAAACTGTCTTCTCCTGTATTAAAAGAATGTTTGGTAGAGAATATGTTACTGCTATCAGGTTTGAGAACATGATAAAAGAAATGATACTGAAAGCATCTTTATATAACTTGTTTCAGAGTCTAACTGTTACATAATTTTTACATTAGTAACAAAAAATAGATGATTATCTAGACGAGTTACTAAAAACAGAGCAGTCATTTATAATATCTTGATCCATTTCTTGATTCTGAAATAGTGGATGTTGTTGTATTTTCTAATTGTTGTATTTGATTATCTCAGAATTTATTTGTTTTTCCTTCTTCTACTATATTGCTACTATTACTAATTCGTTTATTTTTATTTTTATTTTCATCTTTTACGTTTACCATATTGGTAACCAATTACTATATTATATCCAATTTATAAATTATAATAAACTAGAACAATAAAAATAATAATTAGAAAAGATTATTTTAAATTATATAAAAAAAATATTTATCATTGGATGATTTTAAATAATTAATAATTATTTCATTTATTTTTTTCAAAAAATTGAAATGATCTTTTTTTATGTGATACATCTGATTTTCAAAAATTAAATTAATAAACAAAAAAAAATAAATGAAAATATATTTTTAGAATATTTTCAGATAGAAATAATAATAGAAAGAGATCAATGACAATGGTCAGTTGTTATTTAAAATTTCTTGGCTTAAATAAATCGACTTATTATTCTTTCTATTTACAATCGTAACTTCTTAATCTTTTCAATGAGACTAAGAGCATCACATCCAACTTCAGTAGTTATATAAAGCAAATGATTTTCATCTAAAGGCATACTAATACGTTTAATCTTTTCATATTCTGCAGGTACAAACTTTCCTTTTCCAATCTGTTTTTTTAGAGTATCACGTATTTTCCAGGCACTAAGACTAAATTGAAGAGACTGGTCACCTTCTTCTTTTGTAAGTATATCTGTTACTCCAGGTGCATGTTCAGAAAAAAGAAGTGAACCATCATTAATATCAATTATTGTGACAAAACGGATATTGGGATCAAGATTCATAATTTGGTTTCCTATATTTTTATAATCCAATTCTTAAATAGTAAATATATTAGTCCTTATAAAAAGTTGTGACAAATTATCTGCTGCTATCTTATTAGAAGAAGCCATAGCCCCCTATAATGAATACAACATCACTAGTAAAGAGGCTATAGCCTCGTGTATATATGTCATCTAATTTGGTTGTATATTCACATTGCATCTATGCTATTTAATAATTTATACAATAATAAAATTAATTAGAGATTTGTCATAGCCTTCTAAGGAATCTACATATCATAACAATAAAAGACTATGGGTTTTCTATCTTTCTTTGGACTGAACAACCAGATACGAGTACACAGACTTGTTAAACATATTATATAATAATTGGAGACAATTTAATTTAATTAATTGTCATAGCCTGAATGAAATAGAGATGAACAGTATTTGGCTGGAAGATAAACTGGTCCATCCAGACTATGACAATTACTGGTTTGGTTGGTGAATTTGCCTATATACCCACCTATCTAATGGCTTTAAGGGAGTATTGTAAATCATTCTTGATACACATGAGATTTATTAATTATTCGCTATTTCTCATTCTACATTTTGAATACTTGTCTGTAGTCTAATATCACTAGAGTAATAGATTAATTAATTAATTAAAGAAATAGATCAATTTGTAAATTTTTTTAAATTATTTATTTTAACTATATTTTCTTGTAAGATTGTTTAAAGAATAAGAAGGTTCTGTCTGGAGTTCTTTGGACTGAAAAACCAGACTAGAGGACATGTATCTATATATACATGAGCCTCAATGAACCTCCTCTTTTTTGTTCTTTTTTTGTTGTTGTTTTTGTTCTTTAACTGCTTTAAGTATAGTATTGCATAATAAGCAAAATTTTCAAAAAGAGAAAGATACAAATCATACTTAAATAGATTTTTTTACGTTAGTTAAAATGTATACTATAATGTTTAATAAATCCATAGCCATAATAGATGATGATCCAGATTTATTAAATATATTTAGTGAGGCATTACAAATGAGTGGCTATACTGTTTCTAGTTTTACTGATCCTCTTTTAGCATATCGACATATCCAAGAAAATCCAGATAAATATTCATTAGTAATTGTCGATGAGAAAATATTTAATTTAAATGGATTATTTAGCAGTACAAAACTCTTAGAAATAAATCCTAAAATGAATGTAATTATAATGAGTGATTTTGTTAACTTGAAATGTAATTATAAATTTAATATTCTTAAAAAGCGTGTATCGATATTTAAATTAATTAGTGTTGTGAATGAAAGTATATCAAAATCTATTTCTCATGATGACAAACTCTATAATCCTTTACAATAATTAGTAAAAGCCATAGCCTCTCAATAGGTGAATTGGTTGGAAAGACTATGACTAGTTAGTAGGTTTGACGGAGATTTGTTTTGTCTGGAATTCTTTGGTTGTTAGTGATTATTACGCTATCCTAAACTATTTAAAAATTGGTGATAATTTATTAGTAAAAGATAAAGAAGCCATAGCCCTTCTCTATTTTGTAACCACCAAGAGCATACAGATAGAAGACAATGGTACAGATAGCAAAATTTTTTATTATTATTATTTATTTGATGAAAACATTCTATTGCCACCATTATCTTTATTTTTATTATTCATTATCCTAGTTAGATATTTAATTAGATCTTCAGCGTTGATTGGCTTTTGAATAAAGCAGTCTTCACCAATTGTTTTACCCAACTCAGAACATGTTTTTCTAAATTCTTCATAATAAAATTCACTTGCAGTTAAAAAGCAAATTTTTGCTTTAGGATCTTGTTCTCTTATTTTAGTATATAATTGGAATCCATCTATTTTTGGCATCTTTATATCAAGAATTACTAAATCATAAAAATTGATTTGATAATTATCTAATGCAGAAATAGAATCGGTAAATGAATCTACTTGAAATCCATTGTCTTCTAAAATATTCTTTATTGTAAAAGTAATATCTGATTCATCATCTACTATCAATAATTTTTTACCTTTTGTAGTAGACATTTTTACATTCTCTTCTATAGTCAACTATCAATATCCTTTATTAAGATCATAGACATTCATTAACACTTTTAGTTTACTAATAACAAAATGAAAAAATCATAATTGATATTGCATTTATATAAATTTAAATTATCAAATGACAATGTGATTTAGTAAATCAGAATATAAGTAAAATTTAGAGATAACTAAACATTATAAAAGATTAATTTATTTTGAGTTAACAATAATTTTTAATGTAATAGAGTGCATATATTGCTATTATTAGTAAATGTCATAGCCCCTCGATGTAGGAGCAAAACCGGTACAACAGTTAGACAGGCTATGGCTAGTTTTTTGGATTACTTGTGGTTATATAATCAACATTTTATTTATCAATTATAGACAAATTAATTTTATCTTCTGCTATCTTATTAGAAGCCATAGCCCTCTGTCTGTTAGGCGTAATGTACGTGCAGTAGAGGCTGTGGCCTCGTGGATATCTTCTTTAGGTTCTCAATGCAGGTTAGCGAAATTATATTATACTGTAGTGTAAGAATATTTTGTATTCATCTTATTTAATACTTCTTTCTAGTAAGATTTGCGAAGTAATATCGCTAGAGTAATCAATTAATTATTATTGTCATAGCCTTCTAATACATAGCACCTAACAACTAAGACCATGACTGGATGCAAAACTAATTTTTTTCAAATCTAATACTCTTGATTATTGTTGTTTTTGTTGTTGTTGCTGTTGTTTTGTACCTGTTGCTGTTGTTTTGGTACCTGTTTTATTACCTGTTGTTTTAGTACCTGTTGTTGTTGCTGTTGTTTTTTATAATCACTATTTAACAAACCTTGAGGATTTTCATTTTTATCAATAAATATCAAAGTAGAAGTATTATTATTATTAGTTTCTTCAACTTTACTTATAAAAGATGGTTGTTTCTTATTAGTTTCATTTGCAGAAACAAATTCTAAAGAATTGACCATTTTTTTGTAATCACCTAGATATTTTGAAAAGGTTCCTGGTATGGCATAATAAGTAAAATGATAGAATGAATCTTTATCTTTTGTAAATATAGTAAAAGCATGAAGTTCTATATCATCTAATGAAAATTCATATTCTAATTGTATTGCAGATTTATTTTCTGATAAAGTCGTTTGATTATCACTTATAAAAGAAAAATTGTCAAATTGAGAAATGGTATTTGTATAAAGATATCTTACATAATCTTCTAGAGTATTACATTGACACTCACGATAAATTTTTGGACTATTTTCTCTATCTTGTTTAATCCAAATTTGTCCTATCCCTTTACCATTAAGTTTTCCTAGAGTGAGCATACAAAAATCTTTAGTATAACAAGTTAAATCATCTGATGAAGATAGAATAGTCCATGGATCAAAATATTTAATCTTGATGCCAAGACCTTCATAAACATTAGATTTTTGAGTGAAATATCCATTTGTTACTCCTTCTTGAGCGAATGTTTGATTAGATATTGTAGATATAAAAAATAATAAAACTACTGAGACCGTTACGAGGAATAATATCGTTCTTGTTGATATGAATGTGTTATTATTATGCAACAGGATAATATTAGTATGCAATAGCATTAGAGTTATATATATTTTAATTAACCACAAAATATTTTAAAAAAAGGAAAATAAATTATTATTATTGGATGATTGATTGGATCACATCTATAATCTTTAACTTGAACTAAATAAAGACATTATCATTTAATTGTCAAAATTGTCCAACATTGTCATTCTTTTGTTACTCTTTATTACTAGTTTTTTTAGATATCAAATCTTTTAGAACATCAGATATATTTTCTTTTAATATCTCATATTGATCTTTAGTTATATTTCCTCTAATAAATTCTTGTTTTAGGAATCTTAGATTATTCATTATATTTTTAATAGAAATATCAGGATTATCTGACAAATTTTGTTCTTTAAGAATATTTTTTAGGTATTTATTGGCAGTTCGTTTTTGAAAATATTCTTTGGCTGACTTCGTAATAGAGGGAATGAAAAAAGTAAATACTGCTCCAAGAAATACTGCAATATATTGGGGAGGGAATTTCGTCAAAGTTTATTAAACGATTTCTTTCACTAAGATTAAGATTCAAATAAACTATTTTATTATATATATGTTCACGTGTTAATGAATTATTAAAACCCGGGTCTGTAAAATCATTTTCACCTATAACACTATAAGATAGGTTTAGAGGAACAACAAGATTTTTTTGTTTATAATTAGAATCAGCAACAATATCCACCGGAAGTACACCTTTTTGGCTTAACAGATTGAATTGATTTCCTTGACTAAAATTAATTGATAAATCATCATAAAAAGGTTTTTTGTTCAGTAATTTATCAACCTTTACATTTAAATTATATAAACCAGTGTTATTAAATTCCAGAACAACCGAGTTCTTGCCGTTGGCAATATTTATCGTCTTAACTTCTAAATTCAGATCTGGACGTGGAATATGTATTTTTCCAAAAACAGTGGTTAACTTGTAGTCCGCTGATTTCCTTCCAACTTCAACCAAGAGAGCATAATTTGAAGGATAACCTATTTGACCAAGATCCAAAGTAACCTTAAATCCATCTGGAATAACTGATAAATATTGTTTATTGAGTTTGGAGGAAAAGAACAATGGCTGGAAGTCATAGTCTAAGAGTTCATATCCTCTTATTATCCAGTCAAGTTTTTCAACTATATCTTTAGAATTTAATGTTCTTGTTATTATTTCTTCTAATTCTTTACCCTCAAGAATATTATTATTTTGTTTAAAGAATTTTGTATAGAACTAGAACTAGAACCCTGAGAAAAGTTTCTAATAGGATTAAAATTGGTGGTATCCCTGTTATAAGATTTTGAATTGTTACTGGTTAACAAATATCTGTAATTATAGCCTAAGAATCCTGTTGTTTCATCATCATCAGAGTCTATAAATAGATTAATAAAAAGATTTGGTGGAACAGTACTATTACCTAACAATACGTTTTTAAGCCTATCCAGAAAATCATTAAATAAGAATTTTATTTCAAGATGGGTACCATTACTTGTTACATAAACTCTATCTAAATTGATACTTTTTTGTAAATTGCTTAGAGTATTATTATTATGACCATTATTTGGACTATAATATATGTAATTTTCTGTCTCATTAGTGAGTGGTTCAGCATTCAATTTAGGAGAAAAACCATATACTGGAGATAAAAAAAATAAGACTAAATAGCAATAAAAAAGAAATGAAAAAAATAATATTTTCGAACAATCAATTATTTTATGATAAGATATTTAAAAAAAATTTCTTAATATTATTCTATTAAAAAGCATCTGTACAAAAGTACATAATATTATTTCATAATATCTTTTTTGAAAAAGGTAATAGAGTATAATAGATTTGTACAAATATAATTTTAAATAATTTATTTTCTATTATTATGATATCATATTTTAAAATAAAAAAATTAAATTATTTTTTGATATCTTAAGAGTAGTTATTGATTTGGTGTTCCTGATGTTGCTGCGGCTACTTTTTCTTCAACTAGATTTTTAGCATGAAATGCTAACAATTTTTGTAAAACTTCTGCACCAAGATAACCTTTAACAGTCTCTTTCAAGTCAAGATTAGATATGCCTTCAACTATAGCAGCAAATTTTGGATGCTTTGTCTTGAATTCTGTTATTTTTGCCTGAATTTGTTCATCTGTCATTGCTTGATCCATTGGTGAACTACCACCACCATGCTACCAGTTGCATTGGCTACTTTTTCTTCAACTAGATTTTTAGCATGATATTTTAACATTTTTTGTACTGCACCAGCAGCAAGATATGCTTTAACAGTCTCTTTCAAATCAAGACTTGGTATTTGTTCAACTATAGCAGCAAACTTTGGATGCTTTGTCTTGAATTCTGTTATCTTTGCCTTGATTTGATCTTCTGTCATTGTATAATCTGTATCTTCATCTTGTTGTTGTGCAAATATGTTTCTAGGAATAGATACAAGTATTGCAGAACTTATTAAAAGAATCCCTAAAGTTAGGGCAAGTGATATGTTTTTCATTGTAAAGTTCTTACAAAATTATACTATAAAAAGTTAGTGTAATTAATTAATGGGTTGAGCACGATAAAAGAAAAGGAATATATAGCGTGATATTAAGTATGAGTTGGGTATTATTAAATGTCTATTAAAGAAAAAAATTCTTCATATTTTTTAGATTTATTTTACCAAAAAATATACTATATTCATATTTTAGTACTATGATAGAAAGATATATAGGTAACTTTTTAAATATGCTTTGAGAATGAGATTTATCTAGAATGAAAACAACATCTGAAAAGGGTGTTTCCAAAGGCATTAGAATTTTGCAGATAATAGTTGGAATCATTGCTATAGCACTATCAATTACAGTAATAATAAATCCTGGATTTGCTATTGAATTTCTCGTCTTTCTTCTTTCAGTTTCATTATTCGTGGTCGGAATAGAAAGAGTATCAATAGGCTTCTTGCCATATATTAGAAAATCATCTACTAGAATAGGTAATATTGTATTGGGTGGTTTAGCAATTGCATTATCAATTATAGTTATAGGTTTTCCCATCTTTACAATAGGATTTTTAGTTACTTTACTTGCTCTTGGTCTTTTATTTATAGGAGTTGCAAGAATAGTTCATGGAATTTTGGATAAGCAGACTTCAAAGTGGTCAAGAATATTTCTTGTTGCAGTAGGAATATTGTCTATAGGAATATCATTTATGGTATTTATAAATCCATTATTAGGCTTATTTATTCTGACATTTATGTTAGCAGTTAACCTTTTGATAATAGGAATAGAAAGTATTGTACATGGAGTATCAGGTAAAAGAAATCTGGCAACTTCTGCATCATCTACATCTACTATCTACAATTAATTTGCATGATCAATAAATAATAGAGAATAAAAGATATCTCTATTTTTCTCTATATAATTCAAAAACAGAAACAATACTATTCTTTTTAAAATTAGGATAAAATAGTCTTATGCTAACATGACTCTACAATGTCATTAAGAAATAAAAAAGTTTCATTCAATAATAAATTTTTTCTTAAAAAGTTCTAGTACATAATACTTAAATTAGTTATAATAAATATATATATATTTAAGATAAAAATACTCTAATAATAATTATTATGAGTCATTCAAATACAACTAAAGTTAAATCATCAATAACAACATTAAATCTACATAATAAAATTAGTAATAGTAAAGTATCCGTTCTTAACTCTTTATATTGTAATACTTGTGGAATAAGTATTCAGAAAAATCCAATCTTATGTTATATATTTATAGACTATTTTTGTAGTGAAAAATGCCATGTTGAAAAACATAAAATAAACCAGTACATGTAGATGTGGATAAGAAAGCCTCTGTCTATGTTGTTGTTGTTTTTAATAGAGGTAATGCAATAATAATGCAGGTATTTCCCCATTGTCAATAAACAATATAAAAAAAGGTAAATGGAATTGTAAATCCTGCGAGAAGAAGATAACCAATAAAATTACAAAGTTTTATTTGTATGTTATTCTATCAATATCTACATGTTATATTGTTTTAAATCTTAATTTTTTTCCTATCTCATCTGCTCAATTAAATTATAATTTTGCAATTGTTGGAGATTGGGGATGCACATCAGATACTAAAAAAACAGTTAAATCAATAGAAAATAAAAATCCAGAACTGATCATAAATCTAGGAGATATTTCTTATGAAATAAATGCCGATTGTTGGTTAGATATAGTAGATCCGATTGATGAAAAAATGAAAGTAACTATAGGTAATCATGACGTTATAGTGCCAGGTCTTTTAAAACAATATATGGATCATTTTGGATTGACTAAACAATATTATTCCTTCAATTACAATAAAATTCATTTTCTTGCCATATCTACTGAATTTTTATATTTACAAGGATCAGAACAGTATAAATTTGTTAATAAGGATTTATCAGAAGCATCTAAAAATCCTAACATTAAATGGATTATTGTGTATCTCTCACAAACCTCAATACTCATCACCATGTGGCTACCATGATTCTTGTGATGCGATTAAAAAATTGAGGGATGCTTATCATCCTCTTTTTGATAAATATAATGTAGATCTAGTATTTAGTGGACATGCACACAATTACCAAAGAACCTATCCATTAATGTTCAATGAAAAAAACTCTTCAGTTCCAATCATTACTAGTAATGAAACTAAAACATATTATGATCCAAATGGTCAAATACATATAATAGTTGGAACAGGAGGTATTAACTTTGATCCCTTTACATCAAAAGAATCTTATATAGTCTATCAACAGGATGATAAATTTGGGTTTCTAAATATTGATGTTACAGATAATGAAAGTATTCTAAGTGGTGAATTTATTTCAAATAATGGTAAGGTATTGGACAAATTTGAAATAAGAAAAAATGAGAAATAATAAATTTGTGTCTTTTTCATAAGTTATGCCATGATTCTACACATCTATTTTAGAAGTATTTTCTAATTTGGCGAAATAAATCACTTACAACATTTAGTTTAGGAATACTAGCAGGTGATTTTTTCTATCTAGTTATTATTATCATTAGATTTTATAGTTGATTCTTTTGTTGGCACTATCCTAAATACAGATCCTTCTGTTTCTGACACAATTCCTGCCTTTGCGTTTTTTGATTCAAAACTTGATACAATATACAAATATCCATCGTAAGGACCGACTTTAAGATCTGTAATGAGGTTAAAACCTTCAGCAAATAAGATATCTCCAAATTCATTTTTATCAGTCGCTATTCTATCCGATAAATTACCTATTAAAATCAAACTATCTCGTAGATTATTTAATTTAAAATGGAATAAGTTGCCTCCATTGACTGACGAACCTACAAACATCTCATTTTGGTATTTTTTACCCAGACTTTTTGAATCTAGAAATACCAATGCAGTAGGTGTTATCTTCTTTTCCCAAATGAATTTTGGTAAATTATAATGTCCTTTTCCAAGGTATACAAGATTATCAGGTTTTGTTTCATTTACAATGACAAAACTTTCAGACTTGCTTTTGTTACTTTTATTCTCTTCTTCTTTCAACTTGTAATCTAATAATCCGTCATTTTTCCAAATTCCATATACTTTATCAGCACCACTGTTAAAGCCAGGTTCTACCAAGTTAATTTCATCACCAAACTCAGGTCCAATTTCTGTATCCCACAACTTATCAGTCAGTGGATCAAAATCTAATCCAAAACTGTTTCTTATTCCATAAGCATAATACAAATTGAGTGGATAGTTATCTCCTATTATACTACTACCGTTACCATCTTTAACAGGTTTGCCATCTTGTGTCATCCTTAGAATACCACCTCTTCCATCAAAGTCGTTGCCATCTTTAAAGTTCAGTGCTTTGTTTTTAATAGTAAGAGGAGTTCCACTATTCTGAAAACTTCCTATGGTAACATATAGGTTACCATCAGGTCCTATTCTTATTATCCCATCTATATGAGCAGGGTCAGGAAATGATGGAATAGATGATAATAGTTTTGGATTTACAAGAACGTTATTTTTGTTATCTAAATCAGATCTATAAATTTGATTTTCACAATCAGTATTTTTCTCTTTGCATGTTACATAGTAAAGAAAAACATTGTGAGATATGTCTTTATTTTGAACAGATGCATCTTTAGAATTCTCCTTCTCTTTTTTCTCGCTAACAGCAATTCCCAACAAACCTCGTTGGTCTTTTACACTCGCATCAATCTGTAAAAGTGGTTTATCTATTACTTTACCGTTAGTAACTCTTTTTACTGTACCTGATTTCTCTAGAATTAAAAAGTCATCTGGACCTAAAAATGCCATGGTAGTAGGAAAATCAAGTCCAGATGTTACTAATTCAATTTTCAAATTAGGATCATAGAGAGTAATATTTTTAGCACCAAGATGATGTTGTTGTCCTTGTTGTTTTTGTGCATAAACATTATTACAAAAAGTAAAAAATGCAAAAGAAGGAATAATAGTCAAAGATAATAATATGATAATGCTGATCCTTTTATCCACTTCTATTTCTAATTAAACATTTATCTTATATATAATTTAAAAATAAAGTTTATAAAATAATTTTAGTAATTTTATTCTATATTCTTGGAAACATTCGTATAACAATAAATATAATGCATATAATTTACGCCATATGTTTTTATTTTCTTGCAAATCAATATTTATCTTTCAATTTCTCATTCTTGGAAATAATATATTTGTTATAACTATTTGTATTAATAGTGCTAATTGAATAAAATTCACATAAATTTTATATTCTTAAAATAAAACAAAACAGTAAATTTCCTCTAAAACAATTGTAAATCCTATTAGAATATATCCTATAGTGATGTCAATAGTTTTACATCATTACAAGATTAAGAAAAAACTAAATAATTAGCATGATAATAATGTATCTTTTAAAGTCATTTATATTATTATTAAATGAGGTATAATCTAGGAAATTAATTTATTTTAATGGTAAGAATTATTAGTCATAAATGATTTAATTAATTTTATGAATAAGTTAAGACACATAACTGTAAATGAAGAAGTGTACCAGAAACTGAAAAATCTAGGCAAGGCAGGAGATTCTTTTAATGATGTCTTGACTAAAATTTTAGCAGAAAAAGGAGGAGAAAGTAATTCAAATTGACCACAATGAAAACAGAACAACAACAACAAACTATACAAGTCCTTAATGTTTCTATTGACTCACTCAAACTAGCACAATGGGATGTACTAGAGTACACTATAAAGAATATGTTGGAAATATTTAAGACAAGAATTGCAAGTGGCAAAAAAACAACAGGAGGTGAATAAGAAATAATGAGTGAAATAGAAGAAACAACAAATAAATCAATTTCTCATAAAATGCAAGATCTTTTAGACAAGATAAAAAGTTCTGTATTACATACACGAGAACTATATGAGAAATTCGTAGAATCAGCAAGATTAGAAGGATTTTCAGACTATGAAATTGATTTGATACTAAAAGAGAACCTTAAGGGAATAGTTCCAGAAAGAACCTTATCCTATTACAGAAAAGAATATTTACAACTTGAGGACAAAAGCAAGAAAAAGAAAGAAGATATAGAAGATTCTTCTGGTAAATCTCGGCAAGTTGCCGGAATTGACGATAAGAAAGTTATAGAAAAATCTTCTTCTTATACTCCTAATCCAGAATTTGAACGATTTAGACAAGAAAAAGGCAAAGTTGTAGAACCTAGCGATGAAGATGATGTTATTAAAATTCCTGATGAACAACGAGAACAGGATCAAGTTATTTATCAAGATACTGAAACCGTAAGGATTGATCTAGAAGAACTTACTAGGGAATATAACGAACTGGAAACAAAATACGATCAGATAATTGTGCCATACGAAGTACATTCCACAATAGTAGTAAAAGGTCAAGACATACCGCTTACAATAAAAGTAAATCCGTACAAACGAACCGCAATGCCAGAACTTGACCAAAAGGAAGCCAAAAAACTAAAATGGTTTTGATGAATGGCAAAAAAAAGAAAAACAACAAAATAGTTAGGAGTTTATAATTAATCAGGAACATTTGCATATGCTATATAATTCTTGACTGTACATGTCTTTTCTTCTCCTGCATATATCTTGTTAGAGAATGAAAGAAAAAAAGAAAAACAACACTATATATTATCATCATCAGCAACTTTCTTCTAATTCATCCATCATGTTTCTACTACTGTCGCTGATTGCTGATGATGTTGTTGATGTTGATGACGATAATGATGATGTTCTTGCCGCTGCTTTTTCTGCTAGTAATAGACCTTCTTTAACTGCTTTGATACCTTCGCTTTCCATCTTCAGAACATTTATAGCAATATCGGCTGCTACTTCACAGCATTTAGCGATCTCATGTCCGTTTGTATTATTTGGTGATGATGCTGCCTTTTCTTCCAAAATTTTGTACAAAGTTAGCATTCTATTCTTGAACAACTGACATTCTAAAAATAGTGTATTATCTGTCTTTTGTCTCTGTATTTCTCCATACCTTTTTTCAATATGTTGATAATATCTCGCAACCGTGCGAATAGAAATATGGAGTTCTCTTGCTATTTCTTCTTGACTTTTATTCTCAAGCAATAGTTTGAATATATGTTGCAATTGTGCTTCATATTGTTGTTTATTGATCAATTTATTTTATCACTGAAACTAGACACATTATGACACATTTACATAAATAAATACTATGAAGATAAATACAAATCCATAACTTGTCATTATTGGTCTTTTTTATCTATGAATTAGTATATTTGATTTGATAATCATTTAGACTTTTCTAGCCTATACTCTCCTTCTTTTCCTTTCTGTAAAAGTAAATTGTACAAATCCTTATAATTCGTTTTTAATGTTGTAATACTCATTGGTGGTATTTGTTTCTTATTTGCTGCTTTGAGAGCATAGTTGATCCTATATTCAAAATTTCTATAATGGTCTAATCTTTTTAAGTTATCACATTTATCTAACCAATTTTTAATAATCATATAAGATTCTTCATATGATAATTTTCTTACATTGATAAGATAAGGAGATAATATCAAATCAATAACTAACTTTCTAAAATCTGGAATAGGGGTCTGTAATAAATGCTCTATCCAAGTATAGTATTCATTAGTAGCAACTTTATTTTTAGTTCTTCTTCTTCTTCTTTCATTAAATATTTTTTGTCTCTGAATGTCCTGATCTATCTTTTTCTGAATTAAATAAGTCCTAAATTCTTCTAAAAAATCTCTTGATATAGGATCTCCTTATTTTATTCCATTTCTTTATTATTTTAACTGGTTGATTATATTTAGAATTTATAGATCCTGGAACCCTTAAAAGACAAGAACGAAATGAAGGATTATTTTGTTTGTCTGCCTTATTATTTGATAGAAAATCTTTTGCAAATCTAAGAAATTGTTCTGAAGGCCTATCAAAATCCTGAAATTCTGTAATATTTTCTAACGCAGTTGGGATGTCTACAGGTTGATAAATATGGTATCCTCCACCTGTAAATAAAACAGTAGGATATCCATTCGGTAATTTTTCCTTAATATTTTTCAAAGTATTGTATAATGCAAGTTCAAAACTCTTTTGGGTTTTGAAATCATTTCTATCCAAGTCTATGAATAACAATTCAGGAATCCAAGTTGTACCTTCTTTTAACAAAGGAAATGCATTAATTCTGCAATCTATAAAATCAGATTCTATGAAATGTTCTAATGCTCTTTCTTTTGAGTAAACTTTTCTCTGGTATCCTATTTTTTTAGTCATTATAGTTCTTGGAAATATTGTTGGTTGTTCTAAATGAGATAAGATGAAGTCTAAACCTAATTCGATTTCGTTGTTCATCATTTGTTGTTGGTATTGTAATATCATATCACTCAAGTCCTATATTCCAATTCTTCTGTTCTTCCTGCTCTCTACGATATTTCTCTTCAGGAGTTTCATTTTTTGGAAAAAGATCGTCCGGATCGTCAAATCGTCCAGAATCAGAATTTTGTGCTTGATTTTGACTGTTTTCTATGGACAATGTTTTTGACGATGTTTCACTATTGTCTGTGTTAAGATCGTCCAAATTTTCCTCTTCCTCTCCTTCCCTATTTGGCTGCAAAGTGCCGTCTATGCCGTCGGTGGCGTCTAAAGTAGGATTTTGTGCTTGAATTTCGCCTGTATCTGTCGACGGCACTTTCGACGGCATCTGATCATTATTTTCTTCAGTGCCGTCGACTTTTTTGGGCTGATCTGTGCTTGATTTGTCAGGTGTCGACGACATAGACGCCACAGACGGCACTTTCCTTACTCTTACAATAATGGTTATCTGTCTTTTATCCTGGGAGTCTTTATCTCCCGTCCTGATCTCAATTCCCTTTTCTCTAAGGTTAGTTTTGATACTATTTAGTCTGCGGCTTAGATAACTTGGAGATTTAGGCCATGATTCTATCCTTGAGGGAGTCATATTTAATTTACCTACAGCAATATTCCAAAGTTCAGTATGTAGATCCGTAGGAGTTTTAGTCAATGCTTCGTTTTCTTTTTGATCCTTCATTAGTTCGATTATTGCCTGGGACAACGGACTGGATGCAATTGCTTCGTCTACTTGAACTCCAATATTTTCCTGGTAAACACGCTGGAATTTACCTTCCGGATTACCCATACATCTGGATATGATTTCGCAATATTCTTCCCAATCTGCCATTCGATTCAATCCATCAGGAAAATCAATTTCTCCATGTTCTGCTCTATATCGTAATACTTTTGCTAGTATATCGAAAATGTATCCAAGTACATATGGTCTTAATTTATTGAATTTCTCCCATATCTTTTTAATTTTTACACGATCTTTCTTGGCTATTCCTTCAGTTTGTATTATAATACTTCTATCCAACAAATCCGCCTTGGTGGCTGCTAAATCAATACCGTTGATCCCGATTATTCTTTTGAAATTATAGTAAATATCGTCGTCATTTGTGTATAATGCCCTCTTGGAAAAACTGCTGCCTGTTACCGCTCTACATAAAAGATCAGATATCCATTCTTGAATTACAGAAACATTGTCATAGTATGCAATATAATTATGTGAAAGTTGTTGAATGAATTCATTAGAATCCCTTGGGAATGTCAATGTCTGTGTAATACTGGGATCTACTAACATTTGCACAAGTTCCTGGAATGTAGATTTTGCCCCGCCCTGCTCTCCATGAAGTAGTAAAATTGGTTTTGGAATCTCTGGAATAAATAAAGATATAATGTAACACTTTAGGAGCAACATAATATCTTTTTTAGTATTTTCTTCTTCTTTGTTTGTTTTTAAATTAAATAGTGAGATAAATTCATCGAACATTTTGCTGTCGGTGCTGTCGGTGGCGTCTATGTCGTCGACTAATGCTATTCTTATTTTTGGTTCAACTTGTGGTTTTAAATGGGGATATCTTCTGAATAAAACTTCTATTTGGTTATCTACAATTTGCCATCCATCTTTAGTAATTTTTATACATCTATTTTTTTCATCAGTCGAATCGTAGTATATAACATTAGTAGTATCCGGATTATCCCATGCTACTCTTAAGTGCAAAGGAATAGTATCACCTTCAAAAAAGGCTTTTGCTTCCAATTGAGAAACTGCACTATTAATGGCTTCGGTATTAGCAATTTTACCTCCATTGGTATCATAATATAATTTCGATAGATATCTCCTGAATTTTGTACCGTCTATTGGTAACACTTCATAATGATCCTGTATATTAACAAGGATATGAGGAACATTAAACTCATCTCTGAACAAAACAGTAGTAGTAGAAGAATTTTTTTCTAATACAAGTTCAACTAATATTTGGGGTGAAGATTTACCTTCTTTATCATCCTCCTCCTCCTCCATCGTAGCAGTAAAAAAATGTGCTCTAATTTGATCATGATTATCATTCAAATGTCTTTTTAGCAATTGTTTTGATTCTTTATCATGTATACCATTTTCTTCTGCCATCTCTGCAATTGTATTAAGATTGTTCTGCCACTTC
>CAWIYT010000331.1:0-15349 GCA_963840085.1 uncultured Nitrososphaerales archaeon | reverse complement strand
TTGTAGTGAAATAACCTCATATTCACAAAACAATGAGTGATTATATATATCACAAATTTTTTTCTATTGTGGAACTTTTAATAGAATCAATATTCCTGTAATGATACCAGATACTAATGTTCCCAATACCCACCCAGCAGTGTTTTCAAGAATGCTATCTCTAATAATTTCCCACAATTTCTTATTGAAACCGCTATTACGGTTTATATCATAACCATAATTCTTCTTTATGTTGTATAATGGAGAATCTTTTTTCTCCATATCACCTTCTAAATAGTTGCTGTTTGGTCATTATATGTAGTAATCTGTACTACGGTGTCCCTCCTGTTTTAATTTCCAGTGGTTTGCTTCGAATACTAACTTTCAGGTTTTGTCAAGATTTACAGTATTCTCCATTTCTTTATTGTCGTCAGTCTAAGGGATCTACATTCTTTTGTTTCTTCAACTGACAAAAACTGATTGTCGATTCTAAGCAAATCATCAAATTTTAACTAACTTTCATGTTTGTAATTTTTGATTTGGTTTATGTAAATTTTAGTTTGTTAGCCATGTGATATGGTATTAGTCTTCTCGCCATACTGCCTTTGTCTTTGCCAACAAAGCAAACCCTACTATATACAATATAATGACTGCAAAACCAAGCTCAGGAGACCAGCTATTCTCCAGTGCTTGAGGAAAACCCATTGCATATTGTAGTATCAGGGATGCATGGGTTGTTGGAATCACATAAGCCAAATAACGTAGTTCTTCCATATGCACTATACTTAATGGATAAAACACTGGTGGTAGGACGACAATTGCAATTCTGAGAAATGCCACAAAAGATTCTACAAATCTTGGATGTGTAGAATGTGTGGATATAAAGTATGCAATACTAGATGTGGCAGCCCATACAAGGATAAGTGTAACTATGGCTGTAACAGCGCTTAAAAAAAAGTTGCTGCTAAATATCACTATTAGCGTTGTAAGGACTACAAAGGATGGCAATCCAAACAGTAGTTCAGCTAACGCAATACCTACCATGTAGGTAAAAGATGACACTTGAGAAGACACAAAAATATCTTGTAGTTTATATTCTACTTTCCAGTTTATGATGTTGTTACCAGTAGCTAAACCATAGCTAGCAGCTGCAGCTACTAGGCTCCCTGAAAGTGCTAGAGGAATATATTGTCTTCCACCTATCACAAATACTATGAATAAAAAGGAGAAAGGAATCATTGCTGTAAAGATAATGGAAGCTGGATATCTGCGCAGCCAAAGTAATCCATTTATGTGAGCAATCAAGAATGCCTGTTTTATTGGTAATGTAAAAGGAGAGAATGATGATGAAACCTCTTTCTTACTGCCAGTCCTCACTGTATAATATGGTGAGCAAGCATCTAATAATAATGCTAGTGTATTGTTTTAATAACTACTGGCATTTTCAATGTTCATTTAATACTATTGTAGTACATACGGTATTAACGTGGAACATATTGAACCAAATCAGTTTGATAGCTTATTATCTTCAGGAAAGAGCGCTTTAGTCATGTTTTATGCAGATTGGTGTCCTTTTTGTCAAAGGTTCAAACCAATTTTTGAGTCTGCTATTACTGCAAAGCCTGCAAGCAATGGTTACAAATTCTATGAATCTAAGGTTAATGATGATGATAACCCACTATGGGATAGATTCTCAATTAGTGCTGTTCCTACATTAATTGCTTTTGATAAAGGAAAGATCATTTCAAGAAGAGATGCTAAAATGGGTGTTGGTCTTAACGAATCAGATCTTGATTCCATGCTAAAAGAGGTTTAAGATGCCTACACTTCGACGTTTCATCGTATGGCCATATATCTACACGGTAGTAAGTTACACCTAATAAGAATACACTGTCTTTATGAATTTCCTATTTTTTCTTTTTGTTATTTTTTAGCTGGTCCAATTTTATACGAAAATTCAAATCTAAAATATTAATGAAAAGTGCTGGATCTATATTTTCTTAGTAGGACCAAAATTTATGTCAAATTTGTTTCACATCCCACTGGCCCCTTTGTGATAATGGTTCTTGAATTGGATTCACTAGACATAAAAAAATAAGGTTATATTGATAAAAAAATAGACCAGCGTTAAACATTACATCTAATAATTAGTTCCCTGAATTAGACGGTGAAATTTAATACTCTAGGCTCTTACATTCAATAATGGTTTTACTAATTGAAAGAATGTCATTATACATCTTTTAATTATTGCAGCTTACCACATTTACTGCAGAATTTCGCTTGGTTAGGAATTTCTGATCCACAGAAAATACAATTTTTAGTTATTGTTGTCGTTTTTTCTTTTCCACTGTTCTCACTAGAACGTCGTTCCAGCTCAATATCTTCTGGTTTGAATGTGGGTTCTTGCTGCTCTGGTGCGGGCATAACATATTTTTCTCCTCCTCCGCCAACAGCACCACCAGTACCTACAAAGCCCGCTATTCCAAAACCAGCCTGAGGAGAAGAAGGAGAAGGAGAAGCCATTCCACCAGTAGCTTTTTTCATTAATGTGCTCTTATCGATTGCTGACTTTATTTCCAAAATTACTCGGATCGCAAGAAAATCCAATGCAGATCTTGAAACTAGATAATCGCTAAGTTTAGCAAAGTATTCTTTTTCATTCATTTTCCCCTGCTTGTAGACGTGGGTCGCATCGATAAACGACTCATACTTAGCTTGAGTATCATTTATTTGCTGTTTCAATTTCTCAGTCAGTGATCCTAGAACATCTACTGGGCCAGAATACATTATTGTTATTAAAGATGTAGATTGCGGCGTTAATAAAAGTTTGAACCTTTCTCAAATTATTCAAGTATTGTCTAAAACAATTGGTAACGTCAACATAGAAATTCCTATGCTGCTATGCTGTATTTTTGTTATTTTAAATTGCTATGCTCTACTGTGTACAGTTTACGGTTTACTTTGACACTTTATAATTGAATCCTTTAGTGCACGCCAACTTTTTATTTTATATCTTATTTCCAAAGGCGTATCACATCTTAGCACCCCTCTATACGTGGCACAAACAAATCATTTTATTCTTTTAGGTTCCTTGTTGGGTATCTTGTTATTTGCTTGCTATTTTTTTCTTCTTAAATTGATATAATTCCAAAAGATGTTTGTTACACAATTTTGGATTTTCCATCTGTGTACATTTCAAGTCCTCTTGTCAATGAGCATTTAATAGCCTACTATTCTTCTGGTCACAAAAATGGTCACCATTCTGTAAAAAGAAAAATAATTCCTGTAGAACATATCCCATTGTCAGAGTTGATGTGAAAATTATAATCTGGGTCAAATTAGTTTCACATCCCACTGGCCCCAAGGTATAAGTGGGTTCATATACTTTGAGTTTGATATTAGATTCTGTAAAAGCAAGAAGGAGAAAAAAATAGATAATGCCACTAAAACTATCTACAACAATAGGAAAGATTCAGAATATTCCTAATTCTAAAAATATAGAGATTATCAATGAATTTCTTGAATACATGAGAAATAATGGTTCTTCAGACCATCATAAAAATAACAATCTAAAAGTTGTAATAGCATTTGGCAATTTTATAGGAACTGTTAAGTTAAGCATTTTTATACTCCATTAAAGTGTGTTAGTATTTTCTAGGAAGGTTTCTACTATCTTGCTGAATTGTTCTGGATATTGGTACATTAATCCATGACCGCCTTCTTTCATCTGAACAAGCCAAGATCCAGGAATTTGTTCCATAATTTGTAGAGAATTGGCTGGTGGAGTTGCGATATCTTGCGTTCCTACTATAACTAGCGTGGGTTGAGTTATATTTGTTAATTTATTGCAAATACCTGCCCAATTGACAATCGCTTTTAACTGATGGCTAAGTGTTTGATTAGAAATCGTCTCCGTAGTTTTTGGAATGCCTTCAAGATAATTTGGATTTTCATTGCGCCATTTTTCTGAGAATATTAATGGTAGAAATCTTTCTATTCTATCTTCTGCGGTTCCAGTTTCATTAGTTAATGCGTTTAGAACTTCTTGGCTTGGTCGTACAGATTTCACAGGACTACAAAATGATGCATAGACAATAAGTTTTCCAATTCTATCAGGATAGTTAAGTGCCAATTCTTGTGCAATTGCTCCACCCATAGACCATCCAAGCACATCTGCTTTGCTGATCTTTAATGCTTCCAATAAGCGAGCGGTATCATTTGCAAATAGTCCTATTGAGTACACTTTTTCATCGCCAGAGGTCGTGTTTCCTATTCCTCGATTATCAAAGATAATTACTGTATGGTTTGCAGCAAGCTTTCTTAATAAAACTGGATCCCAGCTATCCATAGCAAAGGAGTAACCATTTATCAGTATAATAGGATCTCCTTTACCAAAAGTCTTGTATGCAATGTCAATATCATCTACGTGAACTTTTTTTGATGAGATATTTTGAACATTTAGTGAATTTGTAGTAATATCAGGAGTGATTTGATTTTCCTGCTCCTCCTGTTGACCATATGCAAAATTGCTAATACCAAGATAGTTATTACTACTAATCAACAATACTGCATTGCTAGGAATAATAATAATATAGAAATGCTAAAACAACGACTAATAATGATAGTGGAATAACAAGAAACCAGAATTTACTAATAGATTCTTGATTTGACATATTATTATCCTTTGATAAATGCAGGTAACTATTTAATAGGTATTTCTTAGTAGATGCTACTTCTATCATGAATTCTACAAAAAAGAATCATTCTAACAAAAGATTTCAAATCCTACCTCCTACATTGAACTCATAAAGTATTTTGGTAAGTTCTAAAAAAGTTCTAGCATTTATACATAGTAGAAAATAAGTGTTTGAATTTATCCTTACATAGGGTCACAATATTGTTTATCTAGAGATAATCGCTTTTAGTATATTCTAACTTATATGTTAAATATTTTTTTAATCTAATCAATATGGCTCATTTTATAAAAATTCTCATTAAATTTTTTTATCTAATGTTATTATCACCAAAAACCAAAATTAAATTCATTATAGAAAGGGACCAAAAAATGGGTCAAATTTGTTTCACATCCCACTGGCCTCATTATAAAAGAAGATATTTCTGTTTCATATTCAAAAGGAAAGAGAACTTTATTATATTTTATTAAAAGACTAGATAAATTCTTTTAATATAGAATATAAGAATATAGATAACAACAATTCATACATCAATATAAGGACAAATAAACAATTTTAATTTGCTCACGATGCCTATATATGATGTATTATTTGTCTATTTCACAATACAGGATATAGTTACACATTTTATCTTTATATTTCTCTGAAGTAGATATAGTGATTGATTTTCTATTATAAATTTCTGATATCGAATGATATTGATTTTAAAATTTTATAAAAATAGATTCTATTGCCATATTATTTAAAGTATTGATTAAAATTCAAATTGATAGATATAGAAATTGATAGGTAAAGCCATTAAGAATATAAAAGTTTTAACTTTGGATCCATGGAAATTGTTTATATTTTTTGTAGTATTCAACTAATCCGCCTTCCAACAACATCTGTCGCATGAATTCTGGGACTTTTCTAGCGTGAAATGTCTCGTTAGTCTCTACATTTTTTGCAATAAACGTGGTTACATCTATTTGAAGTTCATCTCCATGATTTACTTTCCCTTTTATTTCTGGTATTTCAAGTGCTGGTAAACCAATTGTAAATGCATTTCTATAGAATATACGTGCGAAACTTTCGGCTATAACTGCTGAAATGCCTGCATATTTTAATGCTACCGGTGCCTGTTCTCTACTCGATCCCCCTCCAAAGTTTTGACCTGCTACGATGATATCACCAGGAGAGATTTTTTTGTGAAAATCAGGATCTAATCCATACATTGCATATTTTGCCATTTCATACGGATCGTTAGTCCTACTCTTGAATCTGAAAGGTATGATTATGTCTGTATTTATATTATCTCCAAATACCCAAGACCTTCCTTTCAAATTGCCAGTTATATTATTAGATTCTTCGCTCATAATCAAAAGTACCTTCTTGGATCAGCTATTTTACCTTCAATTGCAGATGCTGCGGCTGTTGCAGGGGATGCTAGATATACTTTTGATGAAAGTGCGCCCATTCTTCCAACAAAGTTCCTTGATGATGATGATATGCAAATTTCATTTTCTCCTAATGCTCCAAGATGAGTGCCCACACATGCTCCACATGTTGAATTGGTAAAAATTGCTCCAGATTCCAGATAAATTTCTACATATCCACGTTTTATGGCATCTTCATATACTTTAACAGATGCAGGAGTAACTACACATCGTGTATTTTTGTGTATTTTTCTACCCTTTAAAATATGTGCTGTTATCTCAAGATCTTCTATTCTTCCGTTTGTAGAAGAGCCTATAAATGCTTGATCGATTTCCACATTTTCCAACTCATCAACAGAATGTACTTTATCAACATTATCTGGACCAGAAACTTGAGGTTCTATATTGTTACATTCTATCTCAAATTCATCCTCATACTTAGCATAAGTTCCTGATTCGATCTCAATTTTTCCTCTTCTATTGTTATTAATTGTCTGATTTTCATCTAAATATTTTGTTGTAATTTCGTCGATTGGGAATACTGAGATCTTGGCGCCACATTCCATGGATGCATTGCTTATACAAGCTCTGGAATCCATGCTGAATTGTTGCTTGACGTAATCATTTGAAAATTTCCATTCTAATGCCTTGTAGTTAGCACCGTCTTCACCTACTTTTCCAATATAGTCTAAAATTAAGTCTCGTGCAAATATGCCTTTATTAAATGTCCCAGACAAGTTAATCTTTATGGTTGGTGGTACTTGTAACCATAACTGACCTGTGGCCCAGACTGCTGCAATTTCCGTACTTCCAACTCCAGTAGCAAAAGCAGATATGCAACCAGCTTGGCAGGTGTGCGAGTCTGCTCCTAATATCATCATTCCGGGAGTGGCAAGATGTTCAAGAATATGCTGATGAGAGATAGAACCCTCTACTAACATACAATTATGTTTTGAGACAAAATCTCTTATCAAAGCATGTAAATTTGCCACTTTTTCGTCTGCTGCAGGAAAGGTATGATCGAGAACTAGCAAAACCTTTGAGGGATCAAAGAGCTTATCTATACCCATTTCATTAAGCGAACGTATTGCCAAAGGACCTGTACTATCTTGTGCCATAGCAAGATCCACATCTACAATAACAATATCACCAGACATAGATATTTTTTTAGATTTATTATCTGTTTCAACATTCTTTACGCTTATTATCTTTTCAGCAAAGGTAAGTGATTTTTCTTCAAGAATATTTTTGATATGATAAATATCTTGATTTTTTGTATGCTGCTTCTTCAATGAGGATGATTTTGTATGCATTCAAACTCCTCTATATTATATGGTTATTCATAGCATGAATTTAAATAATTTCCTAAATATTATAAATTAGATCTCTTCCAATATACCTAACTTTATATAAAAACTAAGGGCAATACCTATGGTTTGAAATATGACTGGGATGCTAAAACATATGATCGTATCTCAGATGTAATAGAATCGTGGGGACATAAGACAATAGAACTTAGAAAATGGAAAGGAAATGAAATAGTTCTTGATGCTGGTTGTGGTTCTGGAAGATTAACCAAGATATTATCAAGTAAAGTTCCACAAGGGAAAGTTATTGCAGTAGATTCTGATTTGTCTATGATAATACTTGCTAAAGAAAACTTAGCAAAGATTTCTAATATTCAATTTATCAAAATGGATATTTCTCAATTAGAACTTGCAGAAAAAGTAGATGTTGTATTTTCAAATGCCGTATTACATTGGATTTTAAATCATAAAAAAGTGTTTGAACGTTTCTGGCAAATTCTAAAACCCGGTGGTCAACTATTAATTCAATGTGGTGGGCATAAAAATCTTACAAAGACTCTATCCATACTCAATAAAGTTCGAAAGTCAAAGGAATTTTATAATTATTTTTGCAACAATAAAGGAGAGGACATTTGGAATGAACCATGGTATTTTGCCAAAAAAGAAGATACAGAAAAAATATTACAAGAGATAGGCTTTAGTAATATTCAAGTCTTTCTAGAAGATAGAGAAGCTAAATTCCCTAACAAAGAAGAATATTTTCTTTTCATAAAAACAATTGTTCTGCGACCATATTTAGAATATTTACTCAGTGATATGTTGAAAGATAAGTTTGCTAAATCAGTAATACAAGAAATTGAAGCTAATGCAAAAGAATTACAATGGAAATTAGATTACGTTAGATTAAACATTAATGCAGTAAAATAAGTATAGTAAAGTTTGAATGTAATGATTCATTAAAGAATCCAAAGAAGAGATAAATTTTGGTCACATTTTTAATTATAATAATGCCTCAATTTTACCTATCATAGCATTGTCTAAATTAATAAATTCATTTGTGTAGTAGATGGCATGGATTGCAAAAATAATTTTATTATATGATAAAGATAATGTTATTGTATACAATAGATAATCTTTGTAATTAATAATCTAAAATATACACATTTTTAACAGTGAGACTAAAATTTAGGTCAAATTTGTTTCATACACCACTGAGATGGAGACAAAAATGCAGATAATTCCTAGAAATTTAAGATTCATATTTAACTATTATAACTTGCTAATATATTTAAAAAACATCAATCCTTTCAATAAGTAGTGCCTAAACAGATATAAATTCATTTATCATCATTCGTATTAAATTTGGGTAGTTTCTATTTTTATTAATTAAATAATTATACGGGTAAGGATTCAAAATTAGAATCTAGCCTAAACCATATACATACTATAAAATATCTCAAGGTAATACTAGGAGAATAGATATATGGCCTGTAAAATCCATTGTCTATTATTATGTGTCCAAAAAATTAAACCAATCAAATCAAATACAAAAATATTAATTAGAACAGTTGTTGATCTATTTTGTACTACTAGTTTGTTGGTCTGTATAGTATTTTACTAAAACGTAATACACCAATAGACTATCTTTATTCGTTATGAGAATTGAATAAATATTATCCAGCCTCAACTAGTTAGCTGGATGTTGTTGTTGTTGATCTGTTGTTTTACTCATAATCTGAGATCTAATCGAGGCTAAGGATTGATCAATTTGATATACTGCTAGCTTGTCTCTTCCAAGTATCTCGAACTTTTGAAGTATAGTTTGAAATAATATCTCTTCTTCTGTTTGTTCACTTACAAACCATTGTAAGAATGAGTATGTAGCACGGTCTTTTTCTTTTTCAGCCATGTCTACTAAATTGTAAATGAGCTTTGTAACAGTTTGTTCACTCTTTAGACCAGCTTGGAAAGTAGATTCTAATGAATCGAATTTGTCTTGAGGCTTTTCTATTGCTGGAATTATCGCTTCTGCTCCAGCATTATTAAGATAATGAATGAACTCTAGCATGTGTGTGTTTTCCTCTTTAGCTTGTTCAAAAAAGAATGCTGCACTTCCATCATATCCAGTTCTTTCACACCATGACCCAATAGCAACATATGTATGGGCAGATGATGCCTCATAAGAAATTTGATCATTAATTGCTTTTGCGATTTCTGATGAAACTCTCATTGTAACAATCTTTATTTTTCAGATATCTATATTTTTGGGATTGAGTTTTTTAAAATACTAGTAGCCTATTTTCATTTAAGAATAGAAGTTAAGTCTAACTAGAATTGAATACAAAAATTGGATAGTAATATGTATTGATAGAAGCTTGTTTCTATTATCACACAAGAGATGAGACTATTACATTTGATATTAAACTATCTATAGAAAAAACAAGTAACTAAAAAGAAGATATAAAGGATTAAGAGTATTTAACTATTCTTTGAAAGAGTCCAAATTTTTATCAAATTTGTTTCACATCCCACTGGCCCCATTCTATGAATTTTCATCGATTTACATTTGGTAATTTTTAATATTAGATATTGACTTTTTTCCAGTAACTAACTTTATTTTATTGGATATAGAAAGTATTCAAAAGTCTATATTATATAAGCTAATTGAATAAATCGTTAGAAGACTTATCTTTTTCTTAATTTTATTAACATAGGATCTGAATCAGGACGATATGCAGTATGTTTGTTGTTTGTATGTCGTTTACCTATTTCTTCTCCACCATACATGGCATCATTAATTAGATTCATAACATAAGGACTAACAATGCTAACATTTTCTGAAGCTTCCTTATGGTTTAAATCATTTCTATAATCAGGATTATTCTCTGGCTGTAAAACACCATGTGCTCCAAGCCGATGCCAACACTGCTACCGACCATACCCATATTTCAGTAGAAGCACTTTGACTATTTAGATAAACTTCGCAAATTGGAATCTGACCATTTTTAGTTTGAAGTTTTTCTATTTTATTTAGTTCTATTTTGATATCTTCAGCAAGACTCAAGGATACTGATATTAAATTGTTTACTAGGTCCCCCGTATCTTCTAGCTTCTTCAAATAATGGGATATATCAATTTGAGCCATTGTAGTAAGATTAGATAATAGCAAAAATATTATATTTTTCCAATATCATTTTAGTCTATTAGAATAGATGAGCCCGAGAAAACTACGGGCCCGTCGGGAGTTGAACCCGAGACAGCCGGATTTCTTTCTTTAGAGTTAAAAGTCCGGTACTCTACCTGGCTGAGCTACGGGCCCATAAGGTATTTACAATTCAGTGTAGTGTATATTATTCACTATAAATATTAATCTGATCTATGCTAATAAGTAATATTTTATAATTAAATAATTTATTCCAAAATTGATATTGAATATAAATTTTTCAAGAAGTTTACAAAAGAAGAAAGAATTATTTTTATAATTATATTATCTGATTAAACAGATAGACTTTTCAATAAAAAATAAGATAATATACAAAAAAAGTATTATATCTGTACGTTTTAAGTTTTTGTTTGGTATTACTTATTCTATGTCAATAAGTTTAGTTATTGTTATATATTGATATCCAAATCCAATATTGTCTGGAATTATACTATTACTATTATTTAAGAAATAACAATTCTGATGATTAATTTTCATTTAATTCTGAAATCATTTTATATTTAACTATAAACTATAATATAAAGGAATCCAGCAAGAGGCTAATGAATAATGAAAATCGGATATCCTTGTATAAATTACTCAATTGGAAAAAAAACGGTATCTACATTTCGATTATCATCATATTCAGAAGAACGACTTATTCAATGTATAAACTATAACCTTCTTACTCTTATAGAAATAAGGTTTAATATAGATAATGATTTTATGTTCTTTAGAATAAGTTCGGATATTATCCCGTTTGCATCTCACCCAATTTGTAAATTTGATTGGAAAGATTATTTTAAATCTGATTTTATACAAATTGGACAATTAATCAAGAAACACGATATAAGAATATCGATGCATCCTGATCAATTTGTACTTATCAATGCTAAAAATCAAGACATTGTTACTAATAGTATTAAGGAACTTGAATATCATACTGTTCTTTTAGATTTAATGGGACTTGATCAATCAGCAAAAGTCCAAATACATATTGGTGGAATTTATGGAAATAAAGAAAGATCTAAGAAACAATTTATAGCAAATTATAAAAATTTACTATCAGAGGAAATAAAAAAAGATTAGTTATTGAAAATGATGATCATCTTTATAATTTAAAAGAGTGTATTGAAATGAGTGAATATATAAATATACCGATTCTTTTTGATGTATTTCATGACAAATGTTTTGATAGTAATTTACCATTAAATGAGGCTCTACAAAGAGCTAGTAGTACGTGGGATCACAGTAAAGATGGCATACTGATGATTGATTATAGCAATCAAGAACCAAATCAAAGAAAAGGAAAACACTCTAAGACTTTGGACATAAAACAATTTGAAAAATTTATTCTCTCAGTTTCTGATTGCGATTTTGACATTATTTTAGAATTAAAAGATAAAGAAAAAAGTGCTAAAAAAGCAATTAAAGTAATAAATCAAATTAAGACTAATGACCAAAACCTTCTGTAGGAAATAAGGTTATAAATATCAGAACCATGATAATTAGTACAAATAAAATATATTCTTCCCTATTTGATAAAAGTATATTGCAAGATAAAAAATTTTTTCTAAAGTAATTCTAAATCTTATGTTATAATAAAATTATCATTATTTTTTACTACTACCAAATATTATAAATAATACCAATACCATATAATCATATCATTATACAATAATTGTATAATGAGAATAAGATGGATATATCTGAGCCATATCTTTCCATCTTATTGCATAAGATCTTTTGAATTTACAAGAAAAAATTTTTAGGCGCCGAAAAAGTATGAAATTCTATTTAATAGCATTCTAATATGTTTGATTATTGTTTAGATTTGGAGATATTATCTTATAAATCTCAAATAAATTAATATGATAAATAAATTTTAATATAATGATTTAAATAAATAACATTGAAAATAAAAAATGAAATGTTCATTTTGTAAACATACATTGCTTTATGTTAATAAAATAGAACGTAATACAGCACAGCAGATGATACTTTACAAATGCAGAAATTGTAAAATCAAGTACAAAACATTTATTTTAAACAAGAGAATGATTTAATTAATAAATTTATATAATAAAAAATAAAACATCCTTCATAATAAGTTATAATTTTAAATAGTATCTATCATTATATTGAATATGCATAAATCATGGTAAATACTACTGCTAAAATAATAAAAAGCCATAGCCCTCTAAATACTAAAAACTCGCTGCAATGTAGATAAAGGCCATGGTCCGTGGACACTGTCGTATTTGGTTAGTTGCATACTCATTGCTAATTATGTTATTTAATAACTTAGTACAATTTAATTAATTAATTAGTAAATTATTATAATTGTCATAGCCTGAACGAACAATATGATTTGGATTTATAGATAGAATGTAGGTCAGACTATGACAACTGTGAGGTTTTGCTATGATTCGATATGTGTGTGTGGTGAATACCTAATTGTTAGAGAGTATTTATCACTTTTGAAACTGTTCTCATAGAGTTTTAAGTGAATGTTAGATTTTTCATTTAATTAATAACAGTATTTTGTACTAGTTTGTATTTGATAGTGTTGCTAGAACTAAAGAAGTAATAAAAATTTATTAAAAAAATTATTAAAAGTTAAAATAAAAATTTTTATTTTTATTTTTGTAATATTGAAATTTGTGCAGTTATTGTTGGATCAGTCTTAAATATCTACAAGTTAAAAAAGTATGGAATTTATCCTCCACCTTTAATTTGTCCTCTAATTTCACCGTTGGGATTTTCTTCCGTATGTACATTAACATATGTCTCACCTAATTCCATAGATTTCGTTAAATCTATTACTGTTTTTCCAGCCATAGGACCTTCAAGATTTGCATTAGTAATATTGCCACTTACTAGATTGCCATTTATAGGCTCAGTTGATGGAGTTTCTGCCATAAACAATGTTACCACTGGTGGTCCATTTTCGCCTTGTTTGCCACTATGTATATGAGCCATTGTAACTTTATCTATATTTGATACATTCACGGAATAGCCAATATTGTCAAAATGCGGTGCTGTAAATTCAGCAGAGCCAGTTGCATCAGTTTGAACAGGAGGAACTTCTTCATTACCTGATAATTGAGCAGTAAATCCTGCTACTGTTGCATATGCATTCAATATATTAAATTTTATATCGTATGAGTTTATCACTACTACGGATGCTGTTGTCATGAGTAGAGCGGTTATTGTAAAAAAGAAAAGTTTTCTCATTAAATAGTAATATAAACATGTAATATAATAAAGTTATAATATAATAAAGTTAATTTTGTCATATGTTATACTATTGGAGATAACTTCTGTCTGCCAAATTTAATAGTAAAATAAGAAGAAAGCCATAGCCTCCATAATAAGTAAAAGACTATGGTATTCGAATCTGGCCCTCAATATATCTAGCGTACTGCTAATGGATTGGGTCTATCCAAATTTTTAATTAATCTCTTTTCACATTCACTTCCTTCAGGTGGATTCAAATCTTGTCCTATTACACAAGCATGAAATCTGTCTCCAATTTGTATTGGACCCATATCAGTATCTCTATCAAAAGCAAATGTTCTTTCAATTGTATATCCTCCAATCTTATCAAATTCTTTTTGAACATCTTCAATAACTTCAGATTTTATTTGGCCTTTTAGCATTGCCATAATCTTAATTTTCTGAGCATTCTTTTTATCCTCCATTGGAACTATTATTTTTACCTTAACTGGTTTGTTACTATTATTACTATCGACATCTTCTTCTCTAGTATTAATTGTGTTTTTATTTTTAATTATAATCTTGTTTTACATTATTATTGGAAAGAGAGTTAGTAGTAGTTGGTGACTTGGTAGCAGCAGTATTCATCATCCATAGTATCAAATGATGTTTCTTGAGATGGAGAGGTGCATATTATAATAATAAGCACTTTTATCGTAAACAAGAGAGTTTGCATTAAATAAATTTGCCTCTGTGGGTATAGTAGTAGATTGAATATCTCCTTCATTACAGTCAAAATACTCCATAGAGGGTGTATTATATTGGTCATCAAAATTAATGAGTTTATTTTATTATAATCATTGTCGTTATTGTTGTTCAAGTATTTGTAAAATGATATGCACAAACAAAGAATTCATCAGGTTTACTAGCACTAACAAATTCGTTATCTTTGTTCATTACAAAATTAACTTTTAATTTATTGGTTGTTTCATCTAATTCATCTAAAGGAATATCTTTGATAAAGCCTTCACCATTGATAACACCAACTATTTTAAGCATTTCTATTTTTGGTATATTTTGAAGGTTAATGCTAGACACAACAACTAATTCATTTTTTTCATCAAGATTTGCTTTTTTTATTTCAACAATTTCTGATCCTTTTTGTGCATTGATAGATTTAAAATCTAAAATTGTCGAAATCTACAGTAATAACAAATATCATTACAAAAAAGATTTCTTCCAAAAGATATTTTTGAAGATGGTACTGGCATGCTACAAAAAAGAAGGTTTAGAATATTTTAATAGAGTGTAATTTTATATAGATATAATTTACCATATCTTGATAAGATATGACTGTAATAAGATATCTAAACAAAATGATATGATAATAAAAAAAGAAGAGAATAGAATTGAAAGTAAAGAAATTTTCGATTATAAAAATAGATAATAATAATAATAATTACTATTCATTTTTTTGTTTGGTTTAAACCCTTTTTATCTTCATATATCAGCAATGTTAATAAAAAGATAGGA
>CAWIYT010000330.1:0-4741 GCA_963840085.1 uncultured Nitrososphaerales archaeon | reverse complement strand
CGATTGTTGAACAATACACGGTCCATAGTCAACTTTTTATAAAAAACTTATCAAAAACATTCGTTTATGACAGATTGATTTTGAAATAAGTTTAGATAGAAAAAACGTACAAAAAAGAGGTGGACTACACCTCTTTTTAATTTCTCTCAAAAACCATGGTTTTTGAAAGTGGATTCTTTTATTTTTGTTTAAAATGAGTTGTGACTTTAAGAGATAAATTGCACACTTTTTAAACACTAAATTGCATTCAAAATGGATGTTAAGTGACAATAAAGTTAGTTAAAAAAATAAAGTTCTTTAAAAACGCCAATCATATTATTCTATAGAGGGCCATTTTCTGGTTAGGTCCATTTAATGGTATTGGTTTGGAACAAAGGTTGATCAAAACAATGCTGCAAACGTTAATTTTATAATAGAAGAAACCCACGTATTTTGAAAAAGGATTGATCAAAATACATGGGTTGTTTAATTATATTTGTTTCTGGCAATAGCCTTATTTATTATCCTTCGGTTTTCTACCTTTACGACATAAAAATCTGATTAAGTGATTTTTGATCATCACTGTTTCCTAAACAATGACTCAATACTGCTACATAACCCAATAAATATCTAGTTTTTTCATCAATAAGAATTATAAAATAATCTTACGACTTATTTTAAAGTGTAATTTAACCCGTTCATAAAAGGCTTTATAAATAGCCCACTTGAGAAAACATGGTAAAATAATAATGAAACAATGTCGGTTTTGTAAAGAATAACGGAAATTAAGGTGGGAGAAATTTGTATATTTCTAATGTATTAATAAAAGGATTCAGGAATTTTAAAAATACGGAAATTAACTTTAATGAAAAGACGTTAGTAATAGGTGCTAATGATATTGGAAAGTCTAATTTAATTCATGCTCTAAGAATTTTACTTGATAAAAAATTATCTGAAGCAGACATAGAACCAAAAGATTCTGATTTCTATGTCCATGATAAGACCAATGAGATTTTTATACAATTGAAATTTGAGAAAGTAACTGAAGACTGTGTTGTAGGGAAAATGGGCAAGTTTATAAGCGATAAAGGGATATTATATATGGCTTATCAGGGAATACGTGATAAGTCGGGAGAAAAGAAGTATCAATTTTTGATTGGACAATCTGAAACAGATCTTCAGGAAATAGAATCTCGATTCTATTTAAAAGTCCTAAATATGGATTATATTGAAAGTAGCAGAGAGTTATTCTCATATATCAGAAAGGAAAAGAAACATCTATTACAGGAAGCAAAAAAACAACGTTCTGCTGTAACGACTAGTGAAGATGAGAAAACTACTCGTAAAATTGAAAAATCAATCGATATACTTAATAAACGCCTCACTAAATTATCATACATAAACAATGCAACCGCTAATCTTAACCAAGAGCTTAATAAATTATCTCTGCATCATTTAAATAATAATATTACATTTGATGTAGGTGGCACAGATGTTGATGATTTTATAAATAATATTGATTTAGTATCAAAGATAAGTGAGAAAAGCTTGGCCGTAGGAGGGGACGGACGAAATAACCAAATATTCTTGGCTCTAAGAACTTCTAAAAATCGGTTAGTAGAAGAAGTACCTCTAGAGGTTACAATATGCTGTATTGAGGAACCAGAAGCACACCTTCATCCACATCAACAAAGAAGGTTATCGAAGTATTTAGTTGAATCCCTCAATAGTCAAGTTATTCTTACTTCACATTCCCCTCAAATAGCAAGTGAATTTTCTCCGAGTTCAATAGTGCGTTTGTATCATGATGCGATTAGCACTAATGCTGCGAATAATGGGTGTAGTAGTTTAATTGAGCAATCTTTAGTTGAATTTGGTTATAGATTAAATATTATCCCTGCTGAGACATTTTTTGCAAATGCTGTATTATTAGTAGAAGGACCGTCTGAAGTATTATTTTATAAGGCTTTAGCTGCTGACATAGGAATTGATCTTGATAAATACAATATAAGTATATTAATGGTTGATGGAGTTGGATTTGAGACCTATATTGATGTTCTCAATAATCTTAATATCGATTGGGTAGTAAGAACTGATCATGATATATTGAAAGTTTCAAAAAAGGATTATTATTATTTCTCTGGTGTGCTTAGGGGAGTTAAAATATACGAAAAATATTGTGAAAAAGATTCTGAACTTGAAAAATTAATTCGAGATAAAAAGGATAAATTAATAGGTACTAACGATAGAAGCAATTTAACAATTGGTGAAATAGAACTTGCTACTCAATTCATTAATCAGTTAGAAAAATATGATGTTTTTTTATCAAAAGTTGATCTTGAAAAAGATTTATTGGATTCACCTTTAAGGTCGGCATTAAGTGATTTTTATGATAAAACTAGTGATGATAAGCTATTAAATATGATGCAAGGAAGTAAAGCTACTTCTATGTTTAAGTTTTTAAGTAAGAATCAAGGGAAATTAAATGTGCTTAATAATTCAGATATAGCCAGACCATTGCAACGTTGTAAAGAGTTAGTAGAGGTGTTGTATAGTGATTCCCTCTGATGAACAGCAAAAAATTATTGATTATCTTGATCATACTGTTGTGATTGCCCAACCTGGTAGTGGAAAAACCTTTACTCTTTCCAATAAAATAGTCAATATTTTGAATGATTTACCGGAGCATAAAGGCGTTATAGCAATATCATTTACACGAAAAGCAAGTAGGGAACTTGAAAAAAGATGTTTACAAGGTGGGCTAAATAGAAAGGGCTCGTTCTTTGGAACAATGGATAAATTTTATATTTCAGAAGTTATTTTACCGTTTGGTAGGCATATATTTGGAAGGCCTAAAAAGGAACTAGAAATCATTGAAAAAAGCAATGAAATAACCAAGAAATATATTGGAACAAACCAAATAGACGATTTTAATAAATGGATTGAAAATAATGTAGAAATCCTTAAATTGTTATACCTAGAGGGCTACGTTTTACTAGAATCTGTTTCTATACTTTCACTTTATATATTGAATAATTCTAGGGCATGCAAAAATTATTTAAAAGCTAGATATAGTCATATTATTATTGATGAATATCAAGATTCTGGTAGAGAACAACATGACGTATTTATTAAATTGAAAGATATAGGATTAATAGGAATTGCGGTTGGTGATATTAATCAATCAATTTACGGATTTGCAAATAAATCATCTGAGTTTTTAATTGAAATGGCTCAAAACAAGGCTTTTAAACTTTTTCGATTAACGAAGAACCATAGATGTCATCCATCTATTATTAATTATTCAATGAAATTAATATCAAAAGATTTTATGGATTTTATTCCAACAGAAGAAACACGAGTATTTAGTAAAACAGTTCAAGGAACTGAGAAAGACATTGCCAATTGGTTAAACGAAGCAATACCAGCTAGTATGGGACATTTTGGAGTAGAAGATTATAATGAAGTTGGAATCCTAGTTAGAGGTAATCGTACCGGAAATATTATTGATAAACATTTATCTCTTGAACATAAATTATTTGACGGTACACTATTTGACAACGACTCTAGTCTCTGGGGAAATGTATTTGAAAGCATATTAAATTTTGTATATAGTAGCAATACTACTAAATATGAGTTAATAGAAAATTACTTAGATATTGATTTACAGATAGATAAGGCTAAACAAATTAGTAAATTACTCAATAACATAGAGACTATTAAAGTATCCGAGTCGCCAACAGATAAGGTTGATGATTTTATCTCAATAGCGAATATAATTTATCCAAATGCAGAAAATATTAATGCAGTTAACATTCTTAAGACAGTTTTAAACAGTGAAAAAATGTTAAATAAATTTAAACCTGCTGAAAGCAATCAAGTGCAAATTATGACTCTTCATAAGTCTAAAGGTTTAGAGTTTCAAATAGTCTTTCATCTTGACTTGTATGAATACATCTTCCCAAGCAAGTTTAATGGGGTCTATACAAGTCCGCTACAGGATTTAAATTTACACTATGTAGGAATTACAAGGGCTAAGGATTGCTGTGTTTTATGCACCAGTTCAATAAGGCATAACAACAATGGGGAGATTAATGCTGTGGAATCGAAGTTTTTACAGTTAAATAGGCTTGTTCCTTTGCGTGATATTTTTATGTATTAATCTGTAATCTATAAGCGTTATATACATTGGATAACTCTTATATGAAAAAGATAGGCTCAAAAGCAAAAAATATTTGTTGAATTACTAATTTATAAACCAGAGCAAACCTTTTTTAGGTTTGTTCTTTTCTTGTAATAATCAATATATGTTGTAATAAAAATTCTTGTCGCTTCCTTGAAGTTTCTTTACCTATAACCATTGAGAATGATACAGGGCAATGGACTGATTTATTTTACGTTGATCAACCTTGAACCGAATAACTCATCACATAATATACATTATATGCGTTCAAAATTGTTAACTGAAGAATTATTTGATACTATTTTTGTGGTAATTATTGAAACTATGCAAGATCTATGTTTGAGGAACAAAGTTGCTATACGATCATATATATTTTTAAAAATGGGTCATTGACTGGATTTAGTTCCTGTTATGACTCATTTTTTGTATGCTTTTTGGTTTTGGGTGGTATCATTTAAAACCTCAAAAAAGAGCCAAATATAAATGCCATTTATATCAAATAATTCTGCAAGTAACAGTAAAATACTGATGTTATGTTCATTTAACTCGTCATATAAATGAACAAAAAGGTTATATTTC
>CAWIYT010000329.1:0-3029 GCA_963840085.1 uncultured Nitrososphaerales archaeon | reverse complement strand
ACTCCGATAGTTTAAGTACATTTCTTCACAATGTCACATAATACTATAGTGGTTGCTTTTTACATGTTCTATCTTCTTAGTGGATTTGCCTGCCTAAATCTGAGATTTAGGATAAAAGTTATAAAAAAATTCATATCTCTAATTAAACAAATAAAATGGAGTACCATTAACTGGTACTCCACATACCATTATCTAACAGAAACTTTTTTAATTGACTATTAAACTTATTCTTTCTTATTTACATTCAGCTGTGAAAGTACTTTTTCCGAAGTGAATTCACCATTTGCGTTCCTAGTGAAGTGTTGAAAAATACGAAGTGTAAAGTCGGGAGCACCCTGTCCCCCGACAACTTTAAAAGTCAGCACCTGGGTAAATTCATCAGGGAATGGTTGTCTAAGGTTTATATGCCCATTGTTCACTTGAATAAGGTTATAACGAGCGCCTGTTACAGCCCCAGTACCTTGAAATCCTTGAGTGTTCGTAGTGTTTTTCACATGAAGTCCACCGTTACCATCTCTTGTTTCAGTTACAACACCATGTAAAAATCCGGAAAAGGCAATCAGTTATCCATTACATGGATTTTCTATTGTAACATTGTCCAGTATTCTTATATTGGTAATTTGCGCCAGTATATCATCTCCCTTTTATATTTTCAAAACACATTAATAGGTAGATTTTAGAACCTGTCCAATTAATCCCCAATTTAATATGATTAATACTATATAATATTTTATTTATCTTTTAATGGAAGGGCAGTTGTAGTAGGATTTTAGTTGATTTATTACTATGGAGGAATATATCAAAGACACAAAAAGGCGTTGGAATGCAGTTTACTGCATTCTTTTTCCTTCTTTAACTCATCTTGAACTAACCTGCCCTATAGTTTAAGTGAAAACCTTCACTATCTTATATATGTTATTCAGAATCTGGCCATTTTATGCAAAAAAACCGCAGATCCATACTCTGGAATTGCGCCCTTTTCTTTAATAACTAAAGATAAAATGCAGATATAGCTAAGTAAGCTAATGACATTATACTTAGCAAGAAAATAAAAGATGCATAAAGTAAAACCTTTGACTTTTTATTCATTACTACACCGTTTTTAAAGAAGTTAGAAAACCCTAGTAACAAACCTCCAAAAATCGTTATTAATCCAAACAACGGATCAATCATGCTTCCCATCCATATTCCTGTCATAAAAAGCATTAAAGCAAATATCGGATTAAAAATAATATTTATAGCCACTTTGATCCCCCCTTATTTTAATCCAAAATAAGGGGGTTAAACGCACCCATCTGCTACATATATAACAGCGTAGCACAATTTCAATGTCCATTTATTATCCAACTTTTATTGGATGGTATAAATAACTGAAATTTACACATATTAGCTGCTTGTTCAATTAAAGCGCCCTTTTCTTGAATAAGGTAGAGGTAAGAATTCAAAAAACAGATTAAAACTGTGCCAACTCATCTTTTATAGTGTCTATCAACAAACGGCCCCTTTTATTAGAGATCGTGCAATAATTACTTTCGCGAAAGAGCAGTATATTGAACTTTTATACTGCTTTTTTTCCTATCCAATGAGCAAGTAAAGCAATAGGAATTATTAAAAGGACAAATGGTAAGCATGCAAAAATAATTTTCCATGTTAGAACTTCATTTAATAATAATGAGTTATACAAAACTAAACTGTATGGAATTATGATAATCATTGATGTCAATGAACCAGGAGTAATGGAACGAAGAAATATTGACTGGCCAATATGAGTGAATGAATGCAGAAAAAAACTCAATGTGATAATTGTAAAAATATAAATATTAGCAAGTGATCCTTGAATCACAAATTGGTTTGCCATAATTGTTGAACTACTTACGAATAAGAATATAACTAAAACTGCTACTGCGAATTGTGCTGTCGTCATGGAAAATTGTTTGATTACCCTATCAGCAATTTTTCTTGGTAATCTTTCATAAATGACATCTGAGTTTTTTTCATCCACGTTTCAACCATAATAATTTCTTCAAAATCATGAATCACAAACATAATCGGAAATAACCAAATAAGAGTTTGAACATCAAGCCATTGTTCCATAATCTCCTCCCATGTGAAGCTTTCTTATTTTATTTACTTTTGATTCGCACTCCTTTTTCAACTAAATGCTAATGCTAACTTAGAATTATTCGTGATTTCCTCTACTATTCTAACATAAATATCCAATTGTTAAATTACCATAAAGAGATTATTTTATAATTATCAATTATTTTCTTTCAGTCGTTTTACTCGACAATATAGCCCGATTATGGAATAACAGGATTATATTTTATATGAACAGTATCTTCGAACTACGCAACAAATGCTTTTTACTTAATTCACCTTTCTTCATAATTCGACAAATACCGACATTTACCAGTATATTTCCAAATGGTTTTTTGTTATTATTTTGTCAATAAGAACTGGTTGGTAAGCCATTGATCTTATTAATTCTTCTTACATTGAGAAAATAATCTCAGTGTCTTTTTATACATAAACTTAATAAATTAACATGATTTTCAACTATAACTCTCATATATTTTACTGCGCATTTTCAGTCGTTTGTTCAATAATTTCTATCCAAAAACAGAAGTAGATAACTACCTGCACAAAGAAAAAATGCAACTTGAGTTATGACGTAAATTGAAAATTCAAATAAAGTAAGTTTTCTTTCTCTCTTAATTTTTTTAAAATGTCTATAATAATAGAATGAACATAGGAGTAGTATTATTGCCGATACTTGGAATATGTTTTCCAATAGACTAACCAAAAAATCATCTCCTCACATTAATAATATATTCTTTTTTTATTTAACTCTTCTGTTCCTACTTCAATAAAAAAAGCACTTCTCCTTCTTGAAGAAAATGGCCCTTAAATGTAAAAAAGGCGCTATCCTTATTCCGGAAATGCGCCCTATAATGGAATAACTAAAATATGATTTCAATCATAAAATCACTTATTTCCTCTTTCACTAAAGCACCCGATAGTTTAAGTAT
>CAWIYT010000328.1:0-6904 GCA_963840085.1 uncultured Nitrososphaerales archaeon | reverse complement strand
TCCAGTATTAAACTAAAATATTCTTAAAAAAGTATTAATAGTATTGTTATATGACCATACTTAATATACTATTTATTATGGCAGAATTGCATAATGTAATGAAATATCAATGATCTTATTAGTCATATCATCATAACTAAAGTAGACTACATTCTATATCTAAAAAGAGAGATAATGAGGTTTTATAGCCTTCTGAATTCATGGTATATCACAAAGTTAATATAATAAGAAATTTGATTGTTCTGAATTTAAAATTTTATCCAATCAATAACAGATAATTATACAAAAATTGAATTTTATTACACAACTTTAATATAAAATAAAAAGAAAATAATTATTTTATGAAGAAAAAAGTACTCTTTGTTTTGACTTCTCATGATCAGTTAGGAAATACTGGAAAAAAAACAGGATTTTGGTTAGAAGAATTTGCTGCTCCCTACTATGAGTTTATTGATAATGGATATGATGTAACAATTGCTTCTCCAAAGGGAGGACAACCTCCAATGGATCCAAAAAGCAATCTGGAAGAATGGCAGACTGACTCTACACGACGTTTTCAAAAAGATAAATCCGCTCAAGAAAAGTTAGCAAATACATTGGTATTAAGTGAAGTTTTAGCTACAGATTATGATACATTATTTATTCCAGGAGGTCATGGACCTATGTGGGATTTAGCAACAGATAAAAATTTAAAAAAATTAGTCGAAGATTTTTACTTTGGTGGAAAATTTGTTAGTGCCGTATGCCATGCACCTGCAGGATTATTACAGGCTACAGATAAAGATGGAAACTCAATATTGAAGGACAAAAAAGTAACAGGATTTACAGACAGTGAAGAAAGTGCTGTACATCTAGAGAAAGTAGTTCCATTTTTGTTAGAAGATCGCATGAAAGAATTAGGTGGGAAATTTGAAAAAGCTGAAAATTTTAAACCCTTTGTTGTAACTGATGGAAAGTTGATTACAGGTCAGAATCCTGCTTCGTCATTTGTTGCAGCGCAAAAAGTAATAGAAATGTTAGGAAAAAATTAAGATGATTTCTTGTATTAAGCATAACAGAATAAAATTTGTTATAAGATATATTATACCCTTAAATATCCTAATTCTGTTGCAATAGGATACTTTAATTAGAAATGCAAAGCAAATAATCTTTATTGTGTACATATAAATTTCGATATCCAAAAATTTGAAATTTTATATTGGGCTTATTCATAGTCTGATCTGTTTAATTCAGATTTTTAATTTTGTTATATCGATTAATTATAAAAGAGTAAGCATATCATTTAAAATAATTATTCTAGGATCTTTTATTTTAAATATGTAGATATCCTTTAACTCAAACAGAACTATATTCATATTTGCTTGGTTCATTAATAAAAAGGATTCAATATTTTTCAAATAATATTATCACATTATAATAGTTAAATAGAACAACAAAAGATACAAGAATTAGCTACATTTTTGTATTTGTATCAGTGGGATGTGAAACAAATTTGACCTAAAAAGAGGATTTGTAATTATCTGTCAGCAATTGGTAGATTTCTTAATATTAAATAACTTTAGCTATCTATAGAGATTAAAAATAATATTAAGAAAAAAATTAAAAAATTAAAATTGTCGAGAGTGTTGTTGTCTTGATAGATCTTTTAATCCTTGTAACAATTCTTCTTTGTCAAGACCATCACTTAAATCAATTGTAGTATTTTCTTTTATACTATCCAAAATAACATCAGCAAAATTGTCTAATTTGTCGATATCTTTTATAACTGTTATTTCTGACAATTGTTTTAGCAAACCATAACGATTTACATTATCTTGTGTTGTTTTAAATTTTTGTTTATCATTGTCATCAAATTGGTCAGTAACATCTTTTGGTAAAGCAGATAGAAGACCTGAAGCAGCCTTGGGAAATATTTACCTATTTGAAATTATGATTAAAGCTATACCAATATAAGAATGCAAAAGAGAAGATTATTGAATGAAAGATGCTATTGAATATCCTCCAGGGCCAAAAGATTTACTTCCGTATGCCATTGCTCGGAAATTTCTACGAGATCCTCTTAAAACATTAACTACCCTATCTCAAAATTATGGTTATATATCTCACTTTAAATTTGGTAAACAGAATGTCTATTTCTTGAATCATCCTAATTATATAGAAGATGTATTAGTAACTAACCACAAGAATTTTATAAAAAGTAGAGGGTTACAGATATCAAAACGTCTTTTGGGGTCTGGTTTACTTACTAGTGAGGGTGATTATCATGATAAACAAAGACGCTTGATACAACCAACATTTTCTCCCAAAAGGATCAAATCATATGCTGAAGTGATGATAAAAAAAACTCTAAATTTATGTGATAACTGGAAGGAGGGATCAGTAGTAGATATACATCAAGAGATGACACGTCTTACCTTGGAAATTATTAGTAAAGCCGTATTAGGTTATGATATTAAACCAAGAGATGATGAAATTGGAGATTCACTTCTAACATGTATGAAATATTTCAATCGCCTTTTAATGCCCTTTGGTGAATTAATTGAAAAAATACCAATTTTACCAATTAACAAGGGATTCCAAAAAGCAAAAAAAAACCTAGATTCAATAGTATTTAGAATGATCAACGAACATAGAATGAAACTAGAGAAAAATGAGGAAAAAGATAATGATTTATTATTTACTCTTTTAAAGGCACAATACGATAGTGCAGATATCGGAAAGATGACTGACCAACAATTAAGAGATGAAGTAATGACAATATTTTTAGCAGGACATGAAACAACCGCAAATGCACTTACTTGGACATTTTATTTGTTATCAGAACATCCTGCAATTGATGCAAGACTTCAAAAAGAGATTTATTCAATTTTTGATAATAAAACAGATATATCATTTGATGATATTCAGAAACTAGAATATACTACAAAAGTATTGACAGAATCTATGAGACTTTATCCACCTGCCTGGGCTTTAGGACGTCAAGCAATTAATGATTGCAAAATTGGAAAATACATTATTCCTTCTGGATCAATAATCTTAATGAGTCAGTATGTAATGCACCGTAATCCACTTTATTTTCCAGAGCCTAATACTTTTTATCCTGATCGTTGGACTGATGAATTTAAGAAAAACCTACCAAGATTTAGCTATTTTCCTTTTGGTGGTGGAATTAGAAGTTGTGTTGGAGAACCATTCGCATGGATGGAAGCAATTCTCATTACTGCTATAATAAACAGACTGTGGAAGATGAATAGTATACCATCAAATAAAGTTGCTTTGAAACCATTAATAACATTGCGTCCAAAGTACGGAATGCGTATGAAAATAACCAGAAGAGACTAAGAGAAATCTTCTAAGATAATAATCACTTATAACTTGTGATCGTACTGAACAAACAAATAATGAATATGCATTAGATTCTTGAAAACATTGTTCTATTTTTCATTTATTTTTTGATTCACCTTATTTTTTTATTTTTCAAGTGAATTCAATTAGAGAAGAATTTAATTCTTAATCTAAAACTAGAAGATAATAGAAAAACTATGGTTGGTAAATTTCATATAAATGTCAACTAATATTAATCCTAACCATAAGGGCCATAAATGAACTACATGCAAATTGTTTATCTTGACAATAATCTATTAGAAAAAATAGTATTAAATAATTTAATAAACTAATTGTCATAGTTTAATGAAGATCTTTATTACTGTGATTGATATTTTTTATAGTTTTTCTCTATTAAGAGCCTATCCCAAAATTATCTTCCTGTAAATTATTATGCTGTTTGCTAATTGGACAAGACCAAGATAGTTTTTATCCTTCTTTTCATACCTTGTAAATAATTTCCTGAATCTGTTGTTATGCCATGAATTTGTTCTCTTTCTACTACCCATCTTCTTGCGGGATGTCTCCGGTTGAGTTTCTTCTCCTCCTCTCTTCTCTTCTATGTCGTATGTGTGGAATGTATCCTCTCTTGGTAATTTCTTGTTCTATATCTTTGGAATGATATGCTTTATCAAGGCATAGATTCTGATTTTTCTTCTTATTCTTATTCTTGTCGTTGTCGTTGTTGTTGTTTCTATATTTTGTTGCATCTTTTGAAGATGGTCTTTTGATAACTATGCTGTCAACGGTTTCAATTGCAGTAGTAACATCATAGGAGTATTTGCAGATGTTATAACAATAGCAGATAGTGGAATGCCTTCTTTATCTGTTAAAATATGTCTTTTGGTTCCTAATTTACTCCTGTCAGTAGTAGGATTATGTCCTGTCATCTCCCCCCTAAAGGTGATTTTACTGATATGCTGTCAAGAGACTGCCAGTTCTACTTAATCCCTTTCTTTAAATCGTATATTTGTAGCAATCTTGTCCATAATTTATCAAATATATCTGATTCTCTCCATTCCTGAAATCTTCTGTGGCATGTGGAACCAGAACCATACTCTTTAGGTAACATTTTCCACTGACATCCAGTTCTAAGGATAAACATGATACCATCAAATACTTTTCTGTATGGAACAATGGGACGACCTATTGTATTCTCTGGTTTCTCATTTGGTAAAATATTTTTAATTTCATTCCAAAGATTCATCTGGAATGCGTATAATTGTTCTAACATATTTTTTACTTTTATTCAAATGTTAAACATATAAGAGAATAAAAACAGGCAGTCTATATTTCTATCTATTTTTGGGATAGGCTCTTAGATTAAAATATTCTGTTAGTATATTTTAAAGACTCTGTTAAGAGTTATACTAAATAGCTTATCTTTCTAATTACCAATTTGAGTAAGCAAACAGTTTTATCATATTCAGATTGAATCTTTTTGTTCTGAAATGTGAGGATATTTATTTCTGAATTCTTTAAATGATGAATAATACTGTAAAACAAGGAGATAGTTTTTAGATATATGCCATATCTTATTATACGCAAAATATTCTAATACTTTTTTTGATTTGTAGTATTGTTTTACTTTATCCAGACTTTCCTGATGAGAGATTCATAAATTAAGAACTATTTATTTAATGGTTTATTGTGAATTCGTTAGCAATTATAATCATAGAAAAAGTGTAATATATACACAGTATCATATCGAGAAATCTTATTATTAGTCGATATAGACAAATTTTACAGTCTAAACAGTTTGTAATATTTTAAGGTAAATCGAAAGATTCCGCAACATCATAAATAAATATCTTACTATGAATTTTTCCCAATTTTTTTCATCTTCTATAATTTTTTGTAAATTAGAATCATTAACATATACTTCAACTCTTTTTCTAATTACAAATTCAGGAATAAATTTTTTTCCTGTTATGTATGCTTGATATTCATCTATATTTTTTTGGATTTCATCTCTTTGATTTCCCTCCGCCAACATCAAAATAAGAATGCCTTCAAGATTATTTTGATGTAAAACCTGAAGTATGAAGCAAAAAGCATTATTTCTTATATAAAAGATCAATCCTTTCATACAAATAACTTTTATCAGAAGTTATAACTTTTATCAAATTTTTTTTGATTAAAATTTCTTTCAGCCTTTTTAGTAAAACCTTTTGCAAATTAATTATTGTGATATTTTTATTCTAAAACATGTTAAATGGTTAGCTAAGATAAATATATATAAAATCTCTACAAAAAACAAAGAATTCAAAATAAATTATTAACAAATTAATTAAATGAGAGTGGGTCATAATTCAATTGACAAATATTATTATGCCAACAATAGATATAATCAATCGTTATGTTCCTAGCATGTATTTGATTGCTCTTGGATTATCTTTGTTAGTTTTACAGTTGTAATAAACAAGTATATCTGATATAATAGCAGTACTGACAATAGTACGATAGCACAAGCCTTATCATATATCCTCTTATAGGTAATGGATCTATTCTGAATACGGATTTGATATGTTCTATCAACGGTTCAATTGATATACTTCTTAGAGAATAGATAGCCTGTCCAAGTTTAGATTCATAAAATTCTATCAGTTTTATCCTATCAGCATGAGTGTTCTTATATCTCTGTACTGGACACACTAGTTGAAATCCCATATTATTGCTGAGATCATACAGTTTATGATCATCGTATCCAGGATCTGCAGACATGAAGGATGTTCCTCTGATGATTGTGACTGGGAGATTTGCTGTTAATGTACCGTACATCTGGTTGTCCGGTATATTTGCAGTTGTAAAATCTGCTGCAAATGGTATAATGATGGAACCAATAGTATTTGATATCAAGTGTAATTTGTATCCAAATATCCAACCCTTTGTATGACTAAATCCCCCCCCCACATTGCATCTCTGTATCAATACCAGCAGAATGTGGTACTATTCCTTTCTTCATAGAAGATTTGTGCCAGACATATCCTTTAGCCTTGATAAGGGTACTATCTGCTGAAAGAATAGATGGATCAACTATTTTATCACGTACAAAAAGTTCACTCATAGCAATAATCCTGTTTTTTATATCTCCAGATATTGTGACAAGTCGTCTGTCGAATGTCCTTCTGCTTGGTGTCATTCTTGAGAGTCCACACGCTTTCATTATCTTTCTGTTGTATGATAGATCCATTGCAAGATACTCATGTAATGCTCTGTTGGAATCTAATCTAAACCATATACGAACAACAAAACATCTCAGGATAACAGTAGAGGAATAGACATATGGGGTCTCCCACGTTTCTTCTTGTTTTATTATTATTATTATTGTTATGTGGCCAATGAATCAAACAACAATCAAATACAAAATACTAATTAGAATAGATGTTGATCTCTTCTATGCTAGTTTATTGGCTTGGATGATAGTTACACCAAAAAACATCATATACACCAATAGACTAGCTTTATTCGTTATGAAAATGGAATAATTATGACCCAGCCTCAATTAAATAATACATCT
>CAWIYT010000327.1:0-5876 GCA_963840085.1 uncultured Nitrososphaerales archaeon | reverse complement strand
ATTTGATCCTTAAAGAAGATATAACAACCGAATTTCACAATAATGTTAAAAGATTAAAAATTATATCCCTAAAGCTCACAACTTAATGAAATTAAATTGTTAAAATTAGATAATTACTTTGATTTATTTTAGAAAATTTGAGTCAAATTAGTTAACGGGCTCGGAGGGCTTCGAGTACGACATGTAGTTGGGATCGGTTATCTGCTATTTAATTTTACTTTCATCATTTTAATATATCTAAAAATGATTACTCTGCGGTTGGGATTTGAACCCCTCTATAAAATTCATTTCCAGTTTCATATTACAGATATTATCTTTTTCAATAGCATGAAATTCTAATCTATTCTAAATTTGATGCCATAACAAGAATCTGATGCGATATAAACACTGAAGACAATTTACTATTGAAATTATACAAAATTAAATCTTTTATTTAAACAGAATAGTCATTTTTGATGTATTTGTAATATTATTCTTATCGATGAATCCTTCAGTGGATACTACAATATATTTTGCAGGTATAGTTGTTTTATAGGTACAATTCTGAGGATCTAATGGATTCTCACAGGGTTTTGCATCTTTTATCATAAAGACAAGATTTCCATCACGATCAAACCACATGATATCTAAATTATATTGTATGTTCAATAACCATAATGAATGTAGGTCTAATTTTGGATATATAAGAATCATTCCGGAATCGGATGGAAATTTATCTTCTCTAAACATTAACCACATTTGTCTTTCAGAATCAGATTCCGCTATTTCCACATTTATTATTAAATTGTCTATTTTGATTGTTCCCTTGTCAGGATATAGATCTGGAACATAAATAAAAGTTTGAACCGATTCTATCATCTTATCAATAGTTGGTAGATATTTACTATAACTTTCTGAATCTGATGCATATGATATCAAAATTAGATTATTATTTGTGAAAAAACCTACATCCATTGTTTTAATTACATTATCGTGTTGTTTGTAGGAATAGACTAACTTGTTTGCATCTTTATTGCCATGAAGTAATATTTTCTTTGATTCTATTAATCTGAAATTATCAAAAGTAGAATTTAGATTTTTAATCGTTTCATCAACTATTGCCTCTAAAGATAAAGGAATATCAGGCAATGAAGCATTAGCAATTTTCAAGTATATTGATGGGTGTTCTTTAGTTTCTCCTTGAATTAAAGGAGGATAAAACATAGTATTATTTATTGACTCCAGTTTGTTCCAATTATCTGGATATTTTATCTTGTAACCTACTTTAGAATTCTCGTAGTCTACAAATGTATTTGATGAAATTAGACTAGGTATTTTCCATTCTCCTAAAATTGGTTGTAAACTAATTATCGAGATCAAAAAGAATATAATTATAGGTACTATCTTTAATTGGAACATGACTGCAAAACAATAATCGGACTATGCTATTAAATTTTGCTTTATAAATCTAATATTTATTATAAGTTGCAGAAATCATATCATTACAAATTAAGATTCGTTATATTGAATAAAATACACATAAAAAATTGTACACCTTAGAGAGTAACTTGGTTACATAAATAGAAAAAGTTTTGCAGGAAAAATACCGGAGTTATTTATACTGGTATTTGAGTTATTCAATTTGATTTAAATTGTTGCTCATTCTATGTCATTTTTATTTGATTAAATGATATTTTTATAATTCAAATCAATTCATTGTTATTATGTTAAAGAATGCTCATCATACTAGTATAATATAATATTAGATATAAAAGGAATAATAATAATCTTGACTATGTATTTTAGATATATTATTCTAATATAAAAAATCGTTCAAACATAAATAAAATCTTGAAAATATAATTATCTTTTTAAATCATCTCATATTTTTATGTAAACATAGAGAGAATATTATATTTCAACTCGAAATAATGAGGATTATGTTTCGTTATTTTTATGTGTCATTAACTGATCTGGTAGTATTTGATGATGTAAGTGAATATTCCAAATCTATAACTTCAGATTCCTCATTTACCAAAGGAATCACAGGATAGTCCATTCTATGTTTATTCTGATCATCTATTACATGTTGTAACTCTATATTGGTCATATATGCTTCCTGATAGTTGAATCCCTCTATTGCCAGATGCTGTAATGATTCGGAAGCCTGTATGGAAACTTTAAGGCTGTTGATTTTATCCCTCACCGTCGTTTTTTTATCCCCAAAAATTTTCCATGCCTCTTTATTTACTCTTAAAATATTACCCATTGAAATATAGAGAAGATATGCTGTATTTTTGGAAACATTTTCAAGTATATATCTTTGGGCATCTCTTTCTATGGCTTTAATATCGTCATGTATTAACTGTGGCGATACATTCAGAAAAGATGCGATTTGAATCTGTGTCTTTCCTTCAGCCAAAAGCAATACAGTTTTTGATCTTCTTTCTATTATTGTGTGAGTGCTGTTCTTTGGCAATATGGTTTTTAAGTCTGTTAATTGATTTAAAGTTTAATATTGGTATTTTAGATTCAAAATAATCAAAGAATAAAGAATAATAGTATTGCAATAAATTTTATTATTAATAATATCATATTGACGAAAATTCTTGATAAAAAATATTAGAAGAATAGAATCAGTCTTTGCTAAAAACAAATTTTACAACTTCAACAACGTAAATTAATCACATAATCCTTCTGGTAAACTTTCTTTACAGATATTATCAGAAAATTGATTATTTTCTTCAGGAGATAAACTACTATCTATATCTACTTTGTTATCTTTTAAGTTATTAGACACTATGAAATTATTTATGCTTCCTTCATTAAGAGCAATACCTATCATCTTGCTACCAGTAATGTAATTGTTTTCGACAGTTGAATTATTAGGAATATTTAGTGAAATTGCAATTTGTTCACTATTATGAAATTTATTATTTTTGATAGCATTGTCATGACCTTTATCATGAAACAGTCCAAATACGTTATTTTCAAAAGTATTGTCATGAATATTCATATTTTTACCTGAGAAAAAAATTCCATAATGATTGTCTTCGAAATTTATTGATTGTATTGTGATATTTTGATTGTTCCAACTAAATATTCCCCATCTATAATCCGTGATTTTTCCATGGTTCAGGCTTTAATGCCATAGAAGGTTTACAGAAACTAATTATTGCTATTTATCTTGATCCTAAACATATAGTAAAATTAAAGAATAGTGTATTTAGATAAATAAATGTCCATATCATATAGATTTATTATAACCTCTCATTTATAGCCTCAAAAATTGATGTATTTGGATATTCTTGTTTTTCTAATCTAATCTTGCATTTTTTATCTTTATACTGTTTTGAATAAGCACGTATAATAATATTTTCTGCATTTTCCCAGAAATATCGAATTTCTTTCCAGTGTATCCAGTCAAACCATCCCTGTTTAAATGCCACATGGTAACTATCCAACTATTATATGAAGGAATAATTGTAGAAGTAGACAATGCACTATAGTAATAATCCTTTTTCAAAACATTTTGTAATACTCCGAATATTCTTTCTTCAATTCTTGCCAAAACACTTGTAAAACGAATAATACCATTCAGATCTAAAGCAACAGGTCTAAAAGAGCATCCAATTGAAATGCTTACAGAATCAGTTCTATGGATTGTAATCAATATAAAAAAATCTTTATCGAGTATCCATTTTCCTAATGTAATATCCTTACTAAAATGATCTAACTTGAATTGTGAATTGGTGGAAAGAATGTGCCATATATCTTTGACTTTAAAGAATAATCTAATATTATGAATTGAAGTCTTGTCTAAAGGATGTTCCAGTAACAAGTGATATAGAGGATTGCTACTATATGATACCCTCGTATGGTTATCTGTAATTGTTTTTGTGAAATTATAACCTTTTAGAGTATAAAACGATATTTTAGAATTATAAACTAATTCCACTTTACCGTCTTTCATCAATTTTCCAATCATATTTCTAAACGTCCCATGAGTCATTTTGTAATCCTTACCATCTACAGAAAATCTTAGAAAATCCTTGAAAGAAAAAGGTCTATGCTCCTCACTAACTATGTATTTCATATGTTTTAGAGCGGCGAGTTCTAATTCACTCAATGTGGCAGGAAATATACCTATAGTAGATACCTGTCATTGTCATTGAAGTGTCATCAGGCTTGATTCTATCCGGTCTTTTTCTGTCGTCATAATCTGCTCATTTAGGATATTCTTGAATACCAATCTTGACAAACACTAAATATTTTTTTATTTTTTCTGATGTTACCGTTTTGGCATAAATATTTTCTATATTGTTGTTGTGTGATATCATTTTCACATCACTTTTTTTCCATTTACTTTTCAATGCGTTTCATTCTCATCAAAATTCCCTCTTCTGTTATTTCTTGCTCCAAAAGTGTATTCTCTTCGCTTATTCCAAGTTTATTCACTATTGATCCGTCAAGAGGTACAAGATATATTGAACTAATTTTCCAAACTCTTTTTACTGGTTTTGGTAAAGCATTTATTCTAATTTCTTCCTTAGACATTTGTTACTCTCTCCTTTTAGGATTTGTAACCACATGATGGATGGCGAACCACTCCGTTTCCATCATGTTGTTCTACCTTCTTGAGTATTCTGGACAGGACATCGTTGAATGAATCTCGTGTTTTTCCTAGTTCCCTCAAAGCATTGTAGTTTTCATAAGAAATTGATATGTTAATGAATTTCTTATTTTCCATGGCTAATTTTCGTAAAAATTACTTAAATTGATTATTAGGAAAGTTATCTGAATCATGAAAGATATAAAACTTATAGATTAGCATCATCGTTACTTTCTAGAAATGTTGTGTACAAAAAACATAAATTGTGACTAATGCTCTTAATTTTTTTACTGGATACCAAATAATATAATTATTCAAAACCCATTCTTCATTACTATTAAATACCAAAGCGATCGGCGATCGTTTTGTCTATTCAGTTTTCATTTTCAGTGATTTGAATTAGAATCAATTATTAGCCAATTTTTCCTTTGTTACTATCTCCAACAGTTTATCAGGCTGTTTTAAACATTCAAGTATCTCCATGTATGCTTCATTTAGATTTTGATATTGCTTTTCAAGTGTTTCAAATCTTTTCTCTTCAATATTTTTTATTTCATCGTATGCTTGTGTAGTTAAAGGATAACTGCACTTTGAACAGTATTTATTTTCAACAGCATTTACAAAATCACATCTAGCACATAAACGCATTGATGGCTTTTGTTTAATTTCATTTTCAGATATTATCCCGTTTCTTGCAAGGATCTGTGCCTTTAATTCTGATCCCATGCGTCCTTTTATGTATCTGGATCCCTGCTTAGAGTTCATAGACCATCTTACTTTTTTCTTCAAAGCGTATTCTGGAAGATAATCAGAATCAGCAGTTATAGAGGAATGTCTTAAACAGTATGGATTCCATCTTTTGCTTTTTATCAAATGTTCTAGTATTTCTTTTTCTCCCTGTTCAATTGAATCGTTTTCTAGCAATCTCATAATCCTTTTTCTCAATTGTTTCATCATTGTCCATATTGCATCTGCCTTTATTGGAGAACCATTTAGCAAATTACAGATCAATCTAGCATTTGGTTCATTTTTAGAAGGATGTTCATTTAACCAGTCTCTTACATAGGGAAAACTTGTTGTTAATAAACTTGGTCCACCACCTGTTTTTGCTTCGTATGGGATTTCCCCTTCACCGTATTTTTCTTTTAGTCGTATATGCTTGATTTTAAGGAGAGTTATCTCATGAGGTCTGGCATTCAGATCCCACATTAGCATTATTGCTGCTTTGTTGCGGATGTATGGTTCATATTTTACAATAGAAAGGATCTCATCTTTTTCCCATAAT
>CAWIYT010000326.1:0-4229 GCA_963840085.1 uncultured Nitrososphaerales archaeon | reverse complement strand
TAAATAACTTGTTGATTACATAATAAATTAAGTACCTGAATCAAAAACCTATCGTCATAGCCTCACCTACTATTACATTTGTACTCGTTATTAGGCTATGGCTTTTACTAATAATAGCAATAATATGTACTCTATTACATTAAAATATTGATAACTCAATTAAATTAATCTTTTAGAATGTTTTTAATTATTTCTAAATTTTACTTGCTATATTCTGATTTGCTAAATCACTAACATCATTTGATACTTAAAATGAAATAAATTCAATATCAATTATGTTCTTTATATTTTGTTATTATTAAAGTAAAAAATGTTAATAATTGTCTCTAATCTTAATAAGGAATAATGTTAATGTTTCGTTAGAGATGTAAAATGTATTTTACAAAAGGTAAAAGAATATTGATAATAGATGATGATAAAGATATCAATAATCTGTTTAAACTATTTTTAGAGTATGATGGATATAAAGTAGATGCTTTTACCAATCCTATTGATGCTTTGTACTCTTTTAGGAAAGATGTATATGATCTTGTTTTACTTGATCCGAAAATGCCTAAAATGAATGGAATGGTACTATATCAAAAATTAAAAAATATTGATACTGATTTATTATTTTGTTTTATTACTGCAAATAAAGAATACATTGAATATCTCAAGAAAAACAATCCAGATATTGAAAAGTTTGTTATATACAAGCCAATTCATTTAAGTGAACTTAGAGATAAAGTTCATTTTTTACTTTTAGCCAACACTAATCAACAAGAGGAAGCACATAAACTATTGATGGTACTATGACTAAGAAATAAAATATAAATGGAAATATTGGTAAAGGTTATGGCTTTATACTATATTATGTAAATATCATTGATAAATAATGAATAGACATTTAATTTATTTTCCAATGCTGCTGATAGTACTAGTCTTTTTTACTTTATCTCTGATGACAACAATAGACTCCTTTAATTCTGCTATTGCTCAAGTAGATCCTTCTCAAGAGCAGATAGAACCTATACCTCCATCTAACAATACCGATACCAATCAAACAACTCCTGTAGTCTTTTCACAAGAACAAGTATTATAAATTGAATTAAAATACTAAAAAAACTAATTTTCATTCGATAATTTTTACTTTTATTATATTTTTTATCTACAACTTTTATAGTATCATATGGATTAATCTACTGCTAATACCGATAGGATCATATTGCTGAGTATTAGAGGTTAGCCTTCATATTTGAACACACATTTATTTACCAATAGTCAGGTGATGTTAAAAATCCATACTTTTTACAATATTCTGCTGTGTCTAAATATCACCTGTAATTGTATTATAGATTTCCCTTTTACATATGACAATATTGGAAAACAACGATATCATTGTCAATATCATCCTGAGACAATGCATAGAAATATGTTGTATCCTAAACTATTTTAAATTCTATATAATGAAATAGTATTAATATAACTTATATAGCGTGAATATAGATGGTGCAAAAAAAATTAACTAAAAATCTGATATTGTTTCTATTTCTTGTTATAGTATATTCTATAGGAAATAATATATTCTATTTATCAGCAGCATATGCTGATCTGCCAAATAAAATAAACAAAATTGAAAATTGTAAAAATGAAAAGATAGTAAAGAAGGCAATTTCAAAATCTAGTAGCAAGAGTAATAACTTTAACCAATTAAATACTATAGATAATGAAAACTTCCATCATATTAAAAAATTCAATTCCAATGGTGTTCTAATTGATAGTTGGGGTGTTAAAGGAACCGGGAAGGGAAAATTTTTACATCCTCATGGGATTGGATCTGATTCACATGAAAACATCTATGTGAGCGATGCTGTATTATGCAATATTCAAAAGTTTGATAATAATGGAAAGTTTTTATTAAAATTTGGTAAAATAGGAGATGGTCCAGGAGAATTCTTACAGCCAGAAAGTATTGCTATAGATAAGAATGATAATGTATTTGTAGTTGATTATGTTACTTCACATATTCAAAAATTTGATAGTAATGGTAACTTTATTACAATGTGGGGTTCTAAAGGAAATGGAACAAATCAATTCATGAAGCCATGGGGAATTGGAGTTGATTCTAAAGGCTATGTTTATGTAGGTGATCAGGAAAATCCCGTAATGCAAAAGTTTGATAACAACGGAAATTTTATAAAGAAATGGGGTTCATATGGATCTAAACCAGGACAATTTGTTCATATTCATGATGTTACCTTGGATTCAGCAGATAATGTCTATGTAACTGATGGTAGAGATAATTCCAGAGTTGAAAAATTTGATAGTAATGGTAACTTTATTACAATGTGGGGTTCTAAAGGAAGTAACAAAGGACAATTTATTGAAGATCATGGAATAGCAGTAGATAAACAGGGAAAGGTTTACGTAGCCGATACAAGAAACGTAAGAATACAAAAATTTGATAGTAATAATGGCAATTTTCTTACTATGTGGGGATCACTTGGATGTAAAGATGATCAATTTCTAATACCTCATGATATAACAATTGATCCAAATGGTAATATTTATGTAAGTGATAGTGGGAATGTTCATTTTAGAGCAAATTATGAATGTAGTTGAATTAGAAAGATTAAATAGTTATTTAGAATAGGTATAATAAATGAACTCACATACATTGAAGTCTATAGAGATAAAAGGTTTTTCCTTTTTTTACCAACAATTTATCTTAAATTATAGTTTATATTTTATTTTTAACTATAAATCGAATTTCATTTAATTTGCATTACAAAATTATAGGATTTACCTTTGTTATGATGAAAAAAATAATAGGTTATATATTGGAAAATAAATGAATAAATAAATAAAAAAATAGAATTTTCAGAATATCAAAACAATATTCTAGGATCTTCCTCGGTAATATTATATTTCATATTCTAAAATAGAAAAAGAAAAATGAAAAGATTTCTGAAAAAAATTGTGTAAAGTTTAATTGGATTGAATTAATTCTGTGCTTATAGTATGAACTATAAATCTATGTGTCCTATTTGTAAAAAGAAATTTTTTGAACATTCAGAGTTGCATGACAAAATATGCACAATGATCTGCTTTTATATCATTAATTTTTTATGAATATTATTTTAAAATACATCAAAAGAATAATTTAATTTAAATCATTAATCTTTTTCAAATTTAATTCATGTTTTTGATCATGACATTTTTCACTACAAAAATAGTCTATGAATATATAACATAAGATTGGATTTTTTTGAATACTTTTTCCGCAAATATTACAATTTAAAAATGTTTTATTAAGAACAGATACTTTATTATTATTATTATTCTGTAGATTTAATGTTGTCGATGTTAATTTACTTTTGCCGTTACCTTTGCCGTTTAAATAACTCATTATTAAGGTTATTTTTATCGTAATTATATATAAATTTATTAGAACTATTTTCAGTATTATGCACTAGAAGATTTTTAAAAAATAATTTACTATTTTACTTGTAATTTTAAATAGAATTATATTGTTTCTGATTTTATATTATATAAATAAAAATAAGGAGATAATTTTTTATTTTATTGTTATTTATTGACCATGAAAATTATTTATTATTCTTTAAATTTTACTATTTCTGATTTACTAAATTACATTGTCATTTGATAATTTAAATTGATTTTATACCAATTAGCATATGTTTTCTAATTATCAATTTTAGCAAGCAAATAGTTTCTCATATTCAGATTGAATCTTTTTGTTCTAAAATATGAGGATATTTTCTTTTTAAAATCTGTAAATGATGAATAATGTTGTAGGACTAGAAGATCGTTTTTGGCTATATGCCATATCTCTTCTAATACCATAAATTCTGGAGATGCAGTTGGAAGATATACTGGGATCAAATTATCTTTATTGTCAGCAAAATATTGTAGTACCTTTTTTGATTTGTAATGTTGTTTTGCCTTATCCAGGAACAGATAGCATTTTGGAAATTTTCTATGAATTTGTTTTAGGTAATCCAAAAAAGTATTCTCATCAAACCAGTCATCCTGTCTAAACAATTGTTTTCCTTCTAAACTGGTAGCACCAAATAAGACTGATTCCTGATGATCCGGTAATCCTTACAACTGGTCTTTCATCTTTGCTTATCCATACTTTCCGTACGAGTGAGTCATAGAAAAAGAATGATTCATCTATAGATACTACAGTGAATTCTTTTCTTCTTCTTGGATAGTATCCAATAAGT
>CAWIYT010000325.1:0-34844 GCA_963840085.1 uncultured Nitrososphaerales archaeon | reverse complement strand
ATTACTTGTTCGAATTGTTCAAACTCTTTTGGATTGCTTCAACAATATTTTTTATGCCTTTTCCAAGCAGTTTGCTAAATGGTGCTAAGGGAGTAAATGTAGCAACGACTTCAGCTGCTTGTGGTAATAAGAAGGACTTTGTATTAGAGTCGCAGTTTTTGATTCAACTGCAGTTTGTTTGACATAGTCAACTTCTTGTTGATCTGGTTTTATATCTTGAACTTCTTCTGCTAGATTATCTACAGCTTGGTTAATTGATTTTACTTGTTCTTCTTTAAGTTGATATCCTTTTAATTGATTATTAATAACTTGTGAAAAATCCTTTATGGATTCAGCATATTCACTTGACTTAATTTTTGATAATCTATCAGAAATGACGTTTATCTGCACGATTACCAACAACAATATTTTTGCCAATTACGTTTCCCGAGCCTGAAACGTCAACACCAGTTATGTCTCCACTTGTATTGCTTATGGTGATATTATCCTTATCCTCCAATAATAATCACAGATTATCATACTACATATAATAATATGATCCTTTGACAAATATCTATTTATTTTCAAGATCAGAGTATATATGATACTTTATTTTTCTATAAAAAACTTTGACTTAGAGTTATATATTACTAGTAATCTTTGTCGAAAGTGTCATAGTCTACTATCATTTACATATACTATAGAACAAACAACTATCCAATATAATAGAAACATTACAAATAGATTTTTATATTAAAATAATCAATAGATTTTATGGACAAATATATAGATTTATTGAAATTATCAGTCATTGTATTTTCGAGTTTATTTGTACTAGGCACAATAATTAACGATAATAACATTTATGCGACTTCAACTGAATCAAATAAAAATCAAACAAATACAGAATCGGCAGTGGTACATCAGACTACAAATTCAAAACCAATGATATCCGTAAGCGCATCTTGCGCTGTTGCCAGCACTATTATACCTGGAGAATTTATAGGCACAGGATTTACTCCAAGTACGAATGTACTAGTTGAGGCCAATAAAAATAATTCCACAATAGGATCTCCTACCGAACCTGTTACAATATTATTTAATAAATCAACAGATCAGGAGGGAATGTAACAGGTGAGTTTAATTTGAATACACAAATACAACAGCCAAATACCTATAGGGATTATTTTCTGCATATATATTCTTTAGACAATCCAGATGAAGAAACCTCAGCCTCGCTAGATCTTGTTGATCAGCACACAAAAATTTCCTTCTTTTTAATCTGCAAATAAAAATTTGATTAAAAAAAATGAATTTAATCATCAAGATCATAAATAAAAAGGACTTCTACTATTGATAAATAAATCCTCTTTTACGTCAAATTTGTTTCGCATCCCACTGGCCCTATTGAACTTTTGGTTCCAATCCTATCTTTTTTAATAGAATTCATGAAGCAATAATGATATGAACTAGGAATTAATATTGGTAATTTTGTTAAAAAAAGTTGCTAACAAAATTCAGAATTAGTAATTAGATTTTTGATTTACTATTCAGATAAAAAAATGAAATGAAGATTGATACTAAACCTTTAACATGACTGTTTCATTAATGATTATCCAAATGCTTGAGGATCAATGTTTAGCGATTCGATAATACTATCCGCGATGGGAATGTTATTATAATAAGATTCATCAGAGCCCGCATAATAAAGGGTAATCATTAAAGGATGATCATTCATAACATATCCTTTTTCATAATGCAGAAGTTTCGAATTATTATCCTCTTCAATAGAGCCAGCTTGTATAATATATTGAGATTGAATAGTCTTAAATTCAAATGGATTTGAGATAACTTCTATATTATAAAATTCAATTCCTGGTAAATATTTTACAAATTCGTTCACTCTTTTTGTTAAAACTTCATTTTTAGGTCCTGAATCATACCTATTTATAGTAATAAACGAATATCCATCTGAAGATGGAATTCTAATTATCTGATTTTCATTTTCAGTAACTAACTCTTTCCAATCAGATGGAAAATGAAGAGAAATTCCCTCTCTCTTTCTATTGATTTATCGAGAGGAAAATCACCTGTTCTCTGTCCTTGCGAATTATGGAGAAAATTAGGTGAAATCAAAACAGCAAATACTAAGCCTAAAATACTTACTAGTATTGTACTTATCATTAATTTTTAATAAATATATGATATAAATAAACACATTCATCTGTAATCTGTTATACCAAGTGGAGTTCTTTCCCATCTGTAGTTGCTATACACAATAAAGATAATCTATATGTGGATGACACATACAATCATCGTATATAAATATTTATATTATCAGAATTTGCATTTCAAATTCAGTAATTAATATTGATTAAGTCAAGATTATTTTTTAATTTTTAAATTCTATATGAATATCTCTAATTAGTAGTATTAGAGTAGAACAAAATAAATTTTTTATATAGCTATAATGTTCCGTAGAATATCTTTCAGCTGAAGGAAATTATGCTCTGTTAACTTAGAGTCTATCCCAAAATTATCCTCCTATAGATAATTATGCTATTTGCTAGTTGCACAAGACCCAGCTAGTTCTCGTCCTTTTTTTCATACCTTGTAAATAACTTCCTGAATCTATTGTTATACCATGAATTTGTTCTTTCTATAACCAATCTTCTTGCTGGATGTTTTCTATGAAATATTTGTTCTTCTCTTCAGTGCGTATATGTGGAATATATCCTTTTTGATAATTTCTTGTTCATGAAATTTATCAACAATAAGATTCTTTGGAAGAGAAGATAAAAGTTCTGAGGCAACATAAGAGGAGGATTTTGAAGAAACATTTTTGTTGTTTCATCTAAAGCAATATCTTGCCTTCTTGGATCAAATTCGAATGCTCTGGCCAAATTATTCAATTATACTTCATTAAATTTTATTATCTTATGAATTTGTAAGCATTTCTGGAAGTATGAGATTAAATTAAATCTAACTTTTGAGGCACCGAAAAATTATTACCTTGTTCAGGATTTAGTTATATATCATAAAAATACTTAAATATTTTAGTATAATTTTTATAGTCACAATGAATAATTCAATTGAAATTAAAAGAAGAAAAAAGTTATCTGCTACAGTATCAGTAATGTCAATAATAGCATTATTATTAATACTAATAACTAGTGGATTATTTTTTCCTTCAGCAAATGGGCAAACAGAAAATTGTCATAATCTCGAATCTAAGAATGCTCTCCCTGTTCTTCTTATACATGGCTGGAATGAAGGAGAAGGAGGCTTCCTGCCAATTCATTTTGATGAATGGCAACAGCGGCTTAACCAAGACAAAATTCCATTTTGCATAATCTCATTTGAGCAATCAAGTGATGCTTGTGGTTCTTCTGCTGACCATGCTAAAGAGCTTGCTCAAATAGTTCAAAATATCAAAAGTAAGACAGGACAAAATCAAGTAAATATAGTTGGTTATAGTAAAGGTGGATTAGACGCAAGAGTGTATTTAGGTCAATGATTTGTCCAATAAAGATGTTGCAAATCTAATAATGATTGGAACACCAAATTCTGGCTCTCCTATAGCACAGTCAAGTGAAATTTGTACTCCTGCTGTAACATGATTTAAGACCTGGTGCAGCAGCTACCGAAGTAAAAATGAATTCAAACACAAAATACTATACTATTGCAGGTGATTGGAATCCTGTGACCGGAGTTATTAATTGCTCACCTTCCCTCTTTTTTTTCTTCCAAGCAAATTTTTTTATTTTATTGAATATAAGCGGTGGCAATGATGGAATAGTACCACTTAATAGTGCTATTAATCCTCCTAATCCTGAGGAAGACTTTAAAAACATTGGAATTTCAAACAATTGTCATGCTGATTTACTTGGAAATGAAGAATATGATATGGTCAAAAAGGAAGGTATATTATTACAGTAATATGATTACAATTAAATAATTATTAGATTATCCATATCTTTATAAAATTTTATCATTTATAATCGAAATAAATACATAGTACTAAAACATAATAAAAATATTCTATTTAATTCATAATTTTAGTTTTGCTATGATTAATACCTATACTAATGCGAAAGTCTAATATTATAGCAATAAGAAGATAATATTAAAATTTTATTGATATTAAATTCTTATTTTTAATAGTATTTTGTACATCGTATTATAAATTAATAAAAATATTATTTTTGGTATAAGAGCCTATCCGAAAATACCTTCTCTCCTATACGTTATCCATGCACATACAAACTAAGAGCCTATCCCAAAATTATTCTCCTGTAAACAATAATGCTATTTGCTAGTTTCACAAGACTAAGGTAGTTCTCTTTTCCTTCTTTTCATATCTTATAAATAACTTCCTGAATCTGTTATGCCACGAATTTGTTCTCTCTACTATCCATCTTCTTGCAGGATGTTTCTTGTAGAGTTTCTTCTCTCTATGTCGTATATGTGGGATATACCCTCTTCTGAAAATTTCTTGTTCTACTTCTTGGGAATGATATGCCTTATCAAGACATAGATTCTGCTTTTTCTTTTTTATATTATTCTTCTTGTCTTTTGGCAGTGGTTGTGGTCTTTCTATAACTATATTATCAACTGTATTAGTTGCAACAGTAACATCATATGAGTATTTGCAGATGTTATAATAGTAGATAAAGGAATTCCATCTTTATCTGTTAGAATATGTCTTTTTGTTCCTAATTTGCTTCTATCAGTTGGATTATGTCCAGTCATTGCCTCCCCTAAAGGAGATTATACTGATATACTATCAAGTGATTGCCATGACCATTTGATTCCTTTTTTGTTATCGTATATTTTTAGTAATATAGTCCACAATTTATCGAATACATCAGACTGTTACCCATTGTTGAAATCTTCTATGACATGTAGAACCGGAACCATACTCTTTGGCTAACATTTTCAATTGACATCAAGTTCTCAAGACATAGAGTATTCCATCAGTAGATTTTTCTATAAGGAATAATTGGTCTGCCTATAGTGTTGCCTGGCTTTTCATCTGGTAAAATAATTTTAATTTCATTCCATAGGTTGTCTGGAATGCGTATGATTGTTCTAATAACATGCTGCTGATGTTTCCTTTTTTTGTTCAATTGTAGTATAAATAAAGATGATAAAAAGGAGGAGCTATATTCTTATCTATTTTTGGGATAGGCTCTAAATATATTGCCATAAAAATAAAGCTATAGGTTCAATCAAAATTTCTTTACAGTATTAACATACAGAACAGTTTTACAATACAATAAATTTGTTAATATGGCACAATAGCTAAAACACTGTATAATGAGTAAGTTATATTTAATTGGTAGATAATAAAATCTTCAAATATTGAAAAGTGAAAAAGAAAGGACAAACAACAATAAGATTAAAGAAGATATAAGAAAGACAATAGATGAGACAAGAAATAAGTCTCCAGAACAAAAACAAAAGGATGCTGCTGCTCTTGCATGGACTTGGAAAGGTTGGTTTCTTTTATTTTAGGTAAAGTTGAGATAGCTAGCAAATGTTATGGTAAAGCTGATAGAATTAAATCCTAAGAATATTTATGGATGGGGTGGCAAATTTTGGACTTGCTATATTTTAGGAAAAGTTCCTGAGTTTATAAAATCTGCTGAAAAAGTTACAGATATAAATCCAGAGAATAAGTATGCATGGGGTATAAAAGGTTGGACTTATTTTATTTTAGGAAAAGTTGAGAAATCATTAGAATGCTATGAGAAATATATTGAATTAGATAAGTTAGATAAAAAAGAGTATAATGTTGTTAGATCTAGTGATTATGAATGGATTACTAAAGGTTACCTTCTTTATCTCTTAGAAGAGTTTGATAAGGCTATTGAATGTGTTAATAAAGCGTTGGAGGTAAATCCAATGGATAAAAAATATATATTGGCTCTGAAGGGTGAGATTCTTAACTCCATAGGTAAATATGAAGAAGCTATAAAATGTTATGATAAAGTTATAGATGAAAAATCAACAAGGTATGCGTCGTATGATGATTGGAGTAATGCTTATGCATTGATTCTCAAAGGTAATGCTCTCTCAAATTTAGGTAAATATGAAGAAGCTATAAAATGTTATGATAAATCTTTGGAGATAAATCCAAATAATCCTATTCTTATACTAATTAATAAAAGTGGGATTCTCTTTTCAAAGGATGCTGCTAATACATGGTTAGGAAAGATTAGTGCTTTTTCTAATTTAGATATCGAGGTAATTCTAGAAATCTATGAAAAACTTTTGGAGAATAGTCCAAATAATGCTTATGCATGGACATGGAAAGGCAATATCCTTTCTAATTTAGGTAAATATGAAGAAGCTATAAAATGTTATGATAGAGTCTTTGGAGATAAATCCAAATTATGCTTTAGCACAGACCAATAGAGGGAATGCTCTCTCATATCTAGGTAAATATGAAGAAGCTATAAAATGTTATGATAAATCTTTGGAGATAAATCCAAATTATGCTTTAGCACAAACTAACAAAGAAACTCTTATTGATAAATGTTAACAGTATAAAAATAAAATTCTCTTTTTTTTCAATCTAGTTATTAAAATCTGTTTTATATAACTACAATCATTTTTAAAAAATATATTCCAATTTCAAATTTTAATTTATATTACAATAAAATAATCTTGTTTTTTTAATATACAATAACATTTGATAAATAGTAAATATAGTATAACAATTCTTAATCATAAGTTATTTACCGGTTGATATTCTACAAATTGAAAAAGAGAATCAGAAATTATATTAAATGATATTACAGGAGTCATACCTTACCTTCGTATACTTTACTTATTCCACTAGGAGGAAAATTGGAATGAGATTTAGATATTTATAATTATTTACAAAAATAAATTAACAAATAAGAAAAACTCTAAATATATCATTAAATTTATTTAGTTTTTAATATTTTTGTGACCTAATATAACTTTGTAAAATTTATTTTTGCATATTTAAGATGATGATTACTGTTGTTTATCATCTATCAAATTAACAGAACTTTCGTTATTTTCTTAAATGTTTTTATTCTTAAATTCATTAGGAGAGTATTAAAATCAACCTCACCAAGAAAATTCTCTTTTTAGGTCAAATTTGTTTCACATCCCACTGGCCCCATTCTATAAGTGGGTTCACATATCTTCGATACTAGCAACAACGGTAATGACATCTATTCTGATTACAGATTTTAGGTCTAGTTATGCGCAAAATGAACATAAAGTAATAAAAAAAATTCTTCTTAGAGAATCTCTCCTTAATTCCCTTATTTGTCGTTGATATGGATATAGCCTACAACCCAGATAATAAGATGATATATGTGACTGTTACCGGTCTCAAATATATTTTATTAGATAATATAAATGAATTAGAGCAGATCATAAATAAAAACAATAAATATGTGAATATACTACCAGGAGATAGTATAATACTAGAATTTCTCTTATCGAAAAAAGTTGAAGTAGTAACAAAAGAATACATGGGAAAACCATTCGAACAAATTCGATTTAGAGTGAAAGAACGAAATGGTGATAACCAAGAAAAATTTTTTGATGTCGGAAAAAAATCAGCGGATTTGATAAAAGATAAACTCAAAGAGGGATATAGACTGTTAAAAATAGAAAGAAAAGGTTCAGGAAAAGATACTTTGTATATTCCCACACCCGTATCTAATGATAGAGAATAAGAAGTACTATACTAAACTAAACTAAACTTTTATTTTTTTTAGAATTGAATAACATGGAAGATAATGAATCTTTAAGTTATAACTTCAGAATCATAAAAATAAAGGAAATGCATAAAGCTATAGTCTTATTATTAATAACATGGATTCATTTCATCTTGTGAACAGGAGCTTGTCATGACCTTATCCATTGAATCTAAAAAACAAAAAAGGACTAGATATGCATAAAGAGGTGATATTTTTAGTCTTATGCTAAGCATATTGAGTGATACTGAAAAAGCAGTTGTAGAGACAATAAGAATGCGCTTATCAACAGAACATGCTTTACAATATATGAAAGATAATGGACTTTCTGTTTCAAGAGCTACATATTTTAGACATAAAAAGAAACTAGAAGAAAAGAAACTTGAAAGACTTTACCATATGGCAAATCTAGGCTTTGAATATCAACATCTGGATAGAATTGATGGACTTGAATTAGAGAAAAAGATGTGGGAAGAATACAACAAAGAAAAAGTTCCATGGAAGAGAGTTCAGATACTAAAGTATATAGCTGAAGTCCAGCCATATCTGTCCTCGATTTATGATGCTAGCAAATTTGTAATTGATAAAAAAACAATTGAGGCAAAAGAAAAAGACATTGTAGAGCTTAACAGTAATACAACTACCATCATCCATAACCCAAGAGTAAATAATGTTCCAGCAATTCCATTTAACAAGGAAACAAATGTAACAACAACATCTGATAAGAAATATGATAATATAAATGACGATATAAATGATACTTCCTTTATCGATAAAATGATAAGTGAAACTAACGATCCCGAACTTGTAGGACGACTTGAAAAAGCAAAAAGAAATTGTGTCTTTTATTATTAACATTTCATTAATAATTGACTAGATAAAAAAACGGAAAGAGTAAAAATAGAGTTAAATGGAGATCTGTATTCTATCACTAATAATAATATAAAATAAATTCAAATTCATCATCCTCTAAGTAATATAATTTAAGTGTACATACTGAACCCATTTAGTTAATGGGACCAAGCAGATATGAACCTAGCGGTATATGGATCCTTCTTATGAATATAGACTCAAGGTAAATGAAGATGGATGATGCTTTGGCTCATTTATCTGATCAGTTATTAGTTTTAAGTGAAAGAATATATACAACAACAGTTAGAAAGTAAATCATATAATATAATTTATTTAACTAATCTTTTAAGTGACTTTTCTTTAAATTAAAAAACTTTTTATGCAATCATCAAAAAATATTATGATACTGTGTTTCACTTAAAAAAAGAATTTACTAAATCTAATTTAGTTTTGTATCTTAGTTTTATTTTAGTTACATGGTCTTTACTTCAGATATCATTAACAGACTTTTTTGAAAATAATGATAATATCCTTATGAAAATTCCTTCAATTTATGCCCAAGATGATGATGGTGGAAACGGTAATGGCGGAAAGGCAGTAAATGGTAATGGAAACAGTGACAGTGGAGATAGTAATGGCGAAGTTTCTGATGACAATGGGGACAGTGATGTAGAAGAACTAAGTCAAGAAGAAGATACTCAAGATGTTGGACAAGAAGATTTTCCTGAAGAACAAACTGTAGAAGATAGTCATGACGAAGGTATAGATATTTCTAGATTCAGTGGCGGTGGTCCTTCTGGTACTGACATTACTTCACAACTAACGCCTGTAGACCCACTACCACTACCTGTAAACCTACCACTACCACCTGCAGGCCCACTACCACCTGGAGGCCTACCACCAATACCTGGAAGCCCATTACCGCCTGGAAGCCCAATACCGCCTGGAGGAGGCCCAACACCACCGGAAGACCTACCACCATTACTTGGAGACTTACCACCACATGATGGCTACCATGACGATGATGACGATGATGACGATGAGAATGAAGAAGATGATGATGGGGAGAAGGAAGAGGAAGATGAAGACAGTGATGACAAAGACAACAGTTAGTAATCCTTTTTACTACTTGAATTATTTGTTGAGAATAAAGATTAAATCCATAAACCTTTGTTTTGTAACATTTCAAAATTTCCAATTATTTTATAAAATAATTAAAACAGTATTATAAGAAACTTGGCATTACCGACAAGCTCAAATTATCTTCTAAGAAAAATACATCGAAGTTGAAGTAGAGGCAAATAAGACAAGTCATTTGTATATTAGTATTTGTGGACCTAGAAATGGAGATCATTTGACTGAGACTGCATTGATACGCCAACAAGTTCTGGGATATCCTGTAGAAATTGAATGTGTATTTGTTTCAAGCCGTTACTGTACTATTGGTGGAGAAGTAGAAGTAGAGCCAGTCATAAAAGGTGTTGGTGACAGTAGTAATGGACAGATTTGCATTTTGGGGTCAAGATCCCCTCAGATGAATGGTTAGAATCACATACTTCAACTAAATATTTCAATAAATAAACATAATCTTTTTACCGTATGAATTGCCCATTATTAGTTGTATGAACATAGGATATTTAAGTAATATAAGATTCTCTACAAGGTCATCTTCTTTATGCAAAAGACCTATTTATAAGGAATTAGAAGGCGGATTTCTATGAAGATTGTTGTTGATTTGAACCGCTGTCAGAGCTATGGACAGTGCGTCTTTGCTGCCCCGAAAGTGTTCCATTTTCATGGGGAGCAATCGCTCGAATATGACTACAACCCCGACGACGAATTACGTGTACAGGTCGAGCGGGCAGCGGCCGCATGTCCGGTTCAGGCCATCAGTATTGGCCAAGATGATGATGACGACCGGGATCTTAACTCACACAGAAGGTAGATAGATCATAACGAGCAGTAAATCTCTGTTACCTCAAGCTCCGTTCCACCATCGATCGGGTGGTAATCGTTGGTGCTTCCCTGGCTGGTTTGCGGGCTGCAGAAGCACTGCGCAATGAGGGCTTCACCGGACATCTGACGCTGATTGGCGATGAGCCGTGGGAGCCGTATGATCGACCACCTTTATCAAAGTCAGTTCTAACTGGATGGTTACCTATAGACCACACAACTCTGCCACAATTGCGGGATATCCAGGCAGAGTGGATTCTCGGTGTGGCAGCCACTGGGTTGGACCGGCAGAAGCATCAGGTGCATCTAGCTGATGGACGATTGGTTGACTATGATCGTCTGCTGATAGCCACTGGAACGCGTGCTCGTCCCTGGGTCAATAGGGAGCAGGCAGCCCTTGATGGGGTGTTTACTCTACGGACCCGCGAGGACAGCAGTCGTCTCCGTACCCGCCTATCTTCAAATCCTAAACATGTGCTCGTCATAGGTGGTGGATTTACCGGCTCTGAGGTGGCTTCTGTCTGTCGTGAGCTCGGTCTACACGTGACACTCACTGAGCGCGGTCCCGCTCCGCTCTCGGGTGCGCTTGGCCAGGCAGCCGGTAACGTTGCTGCCTTATGGCAGCGTCAGTATGGCGTTGATTTGCGCTGCCACGTCACGGTCATGGCTCTTGAGGGTGATACGGAGGGACGGTTACGACGTGCTCGACTCTCTGATGGTGATGTGCTCGACATTGACGTAGCAGTGGTTGCGCTGGGGGCTGTTCGCAATGTAGAGTGGTTGCATGGTGCGAAGTTGGCAGCTGATGCCCGTGGTGTTGTTTGTGATGCGTCCTGTCGTGTCTTTGACGAGGACGGTATGGTGACCGATGACATTTTTGTGGCAGGGGATGTATCACGTTGGCCTAGTCCTTTGTACGATGGCATGCTACTCTCGGTAGAACATTGGGGCAACGCTGTTGAGCAGGCAAAGATTGCAGCCCACAACATGGTCTGTTCTCCATCCGATCGTCGTCCCCACAAGTATCTTCCTGCATTCTGGTCCAATCAGTTTGGTGTCAACATCAAATCAGTTGGCCTACCAACCATCGCCGACGAGGTAGTACTCACACAGGGAACAATAGAAGAACGCCGCTTTGTGGCCGCCTACGGTCAGAATGGCCGGATAGTGGCCGCAGTAGCAGTCAATGCACCTCTCTGGTTACCAGCCTATCAGGCACTGATTGAAGCAAAGGCACCATTTCCTCCTGAGCTGCACGCTGACGATGGACCAGTCAATCTGCAGCCTGTCCCTGCTGGATTTCCGCCTAATGGTCGTGCTACCCACAGTCCTGCAGCAATGTCAACAGGTCCTGGCCCAAGTACATCTGAGCCTTCAGCCAAAGGGGAGGCCGCTAAGATGAAGGATCCGCGTGTACCGATAGGTCCACCACCCTTATAAGAAACAAGTAGGTGTAGTCGATTATGAATCATGGGAAATTGTTCGAGGAGATCCTCAAACCGATCAACCGCCCAAATCCATACCCTCTCTACTCTCAACTTCGTACGACTCCAGTTTCTAAACAAGAAGATGGTACATATGTAGTTAGCACTTATCGTGAAATCGTAGCACTGTTGCACGATCCTCGTATCAGTTCTGATTTACGCAAGAGTACTAGTGGCCCTGGTGAACTGGACGAGAAGGTCGAATCTGGAAATCGATCTCGGCCTTTTATCTTCCTTGATCCACCCGATCACGATAGCCTCCGTCGCATGGTAATGCGTGAGTTCACTCCTGAAAGAGTCGAAGGGATGCATGACCGTGTGACTCGGCTCGTGAACGAATTGCTCGATGCAAAAAAGAGTGATCATGGTCAGCTCGATATTGTTGATGACTTTGCTCACCCACTGCCAGTAGACTGTTATTTCCGAAATGCTAGGTGTACCGCCTGAGGACAGGCCACGGTTTGAAGTCTGGGTGCCAGCACTAGTCCGTAGACTTGAACCGGCACAGTCTGTGAGTAAGACTGAAATAGAGCAGGCCGGACAAGCCGCCACTGAGATGAGGGAATATCTGAGCGGCCTTATCGCCGCACGTCGTGCCAGGCCAGCTGATGATTTGATATCAGGTCTAGTGACGACGACGGCGACGACGGTGAGCAATAATGGCCACACTGTACAGATGAACGACGAGGAACTCCTAACCACCACGATGTTGCTGCTCGGTGCCGGATACGAGACTACCGTTAACTTGATCACTAATAGCATGCTTACTCTGCTCCGCCATCCGGACGCGTTGGCGAAACTGCGACGCGATCCCAATAGCGTAATCCGTACGGTCGAAGAGGTACTGCGCTTTGATCCTCCGGTGCACTTTCGTATTCGTACTACCCTGACGGATATCGATATAGATGGTGTTACTATTCCAAAGGGTGCGACTGTGGTCCTTTTGTTTGCCTCTGGCAGCCGTGACCCGGCGCGTTTTGTCGAGCCTGATCGATTTGACCCAGACCGCACTGACAACCAACATCTTGGCTTTGGAGGAGGCATTCACTATTGTGTTGGAGCTCCTCTTGCTCGCCTGGAAACTTATGTCGCGTTAAGCACACTTGTCAGTCGGCTCGTCGCCCCACGTCTTGTTACAGATCCTCCACCATACCGTAAGAATGCATCCCTTCGCGGCCCGCAGCACCTGATGGTTGCTTTCGATCGCATTGACAGCTGAAGATGACACTTTTGATACAGCAGGAGGAGACCATCTAATAAAATCTACTCTACTATTACTCTTTGTTCTACTTTATAGAAGAAATTTATAAGATGGTAAAATAAATATTCTAATTGATGTTCCATTCTTTAACAAATGTACCATTAGTCGTAAACTTTTGTACTCTATTACTTCCACCATCAAGAACATAAACATTTCCTGCATTATCAGTCGCTATATCTGTAGGAACTAATTCTGACACTTTTGTTCTTTGGATGTTCCATTCTTTAACAAATGTACCATTAGTAGTAAACTTTTGTACTTTATCATTTTCAGAATCAAGAACATAAACATTTCCTGCATTATCAGTCGCTATATCTGTAGGAGTTGAAAGAGTTGCAAAGACTTGATTATAATCTATTCCAATTGATTTATCATATTGATAAATATATTTTATTTGTGGATTCAAAAAATAAAAAATCGTTAAAGAAGTAATCAATCCTATTAATATTATTGATAAAACAACTAAAGATATTTTTTTTGCTAGTTGTTCATCTTTTTTCATTTAAATTAACATCTATTGAATTAGTTACAATGAAAAATTATATAAACATTGATTTCAGAATACTTTGGATAAGAGATTCAGATATTCCATTTTTCTTTTCTCTATTTGATATGCTGATTTATCATTGATAATATATTAAATTAGAAATAAAAAAAATTAACTGGTCCCACTTTATAGAAGTGTTCAAATCCCATATAAGTTAAGTATCATATCTTAGGCCAACAACCAAAACATCTAAGATACCTTCTTACAGTAAATAACAAATTATCTTTTGTTTGGTAGTTGTAATTAGTACATACATCTTTTTTGAAATTCCTGTTTACTTTTGTTTCTACTATATTCAGAAAAGGTGCATGTGATGGTAGAAATAATACAGTTAGCCAGTATGACTGTCTTTGGATATAGTGTTTTGTCTTTTTGCTTACATGAAATGATGCATTGTCTATTACAAGTATGAACCTCTTGATACTTCTCTTGAGTACATATCTCTTGATGTTTTTTAGATGGTTTATGAAATCACTGCTGTTTCTTGTCTTGCTTGTATTGAATTTGATTCCATTCATAGGATAAAGAAGTGTAATGAATACATTGACTTTATCATTAGCTCCTTTATGGAGTATCTTTTGTTGCTCTCCTCTTCTCATATACGTCCTGGTTATGTATGGTTGCATGTACAACCATGTTTCGTCTTCAAATCCCAGTAGAATCTTTTTTTAAAAGAGCAGATGATACTTTTTTGTATCTGTCTATCTTCTCTTTCTTTTCCTCATAATCATCACCTTTTTCCAGTTCAAGTTTTGGTTGTTTGTATATACTATGCCTAAATCTTGAATTATTCTCCATGTTTGCATTGGACTGACATTCATTTCAAGTAGTGAGGAAAGATATGAAGCCAAAAGTCTGATACTCCATGTATTTTTGAGATAGCCAAATGTCCTGGGTGATTTGTTCAATACTATGTCTTTTACCATCTCTTTGTTTTTGTGAGTAGATATTACTGGCTTTCTACCTGCATTCATTCTCTTTTATTTCTTATACCATCCAAACCGTGTTTTCTGTAATTGTTAATCCAGTCACACACATTACGGTAATTTACACCAAGGTTTTTGGCTATTGTTCTGTAAGGTACTCCTTCTTCATCTTTTGCTTTATAGCAGACGCTCTTCTGTATTCCTCTTTGTCACGAGTACTCTTCATGAATCTATTCAGTTCCTTTTTCTGAGTATCAGATAATTTCAGAATATAGGATTTGGGCACATGTATCAATCTAAACATTCAGAGCTAAAGTTCTTTCTATCAGAGTATGTTGAAAATACTAATGCATGTTGATGATATATGAGATACTTAACTTAGCAATAATATATCTTTCTAACATATACACTATTATGACACAAATTGCAAAAACAAAATATGTCCATCCAGAAGTTCTTGTAGATACACAATGGGTAGATGAACATTTAGAAGACAAGAATGTAAGAATTGTTGAAGTAGATTATGATTCAAAATCAAATTATGAATTAGGACACATACCACACTCAGTCTTAATAGATTGGAAAAAGGATATTAACGATCCTATAACCAGAGATATATTAAGCATAACAGATTTTGAAAAATTACTTCAAAAAATAGGAATTAATAACAATACTACAGTGGTACTATATGGAGATTTTAATAACTGGTTTGCAGCGTTTGCTTTTTGGGTATTCAAATACTATAGATACAATGATGTTAGACTTTTAGATGGAGGAAGAAAGAAATGGCTAGAAGAGGATAGGCAAATTAGTAAAGAAATTATAAACTATTTTAAAGGAAATTATAAATTATCTGAAGGAATTGAACCTGCTAATGAGATAAGAGCATTTCTTGGCAATGTCAAAGATTCCTTAGTCAGCAGGAGAATCTTCCAATTGTCATTAGTAGATGTAAGAAGTATATTAGAGTACAGTGGAGAAACTACAGCTCCTCCAGAATATCCTACAGAAAATGCACAAAGATAGGGCATATTCCAGGAGCCAAGAATGTTCCATGGTCTCAAGTAATAAATGATGATGGCACCTTTAAAAGCTTAGAAGAAATACGTAAAATATACGAGGAAAAAGGAATTACACAAGATAAAGACATTATTATATATTGCAGGATTGGTGAGCGTTCTTCGCACACATGGTTTGTATTAAAATATTTGCTAGGGTATCCAAATGTTAAAAATTATGACGGTTCATGGACAGAGTGGGGTAACCTTGTTGGTAATCCTATTGAAAAAGGAGGAGTATAATATAGAAAAAAATATTTGATTATATCAAAAAGTTATACGATTAAATTTAAAAAATAATTTTTTTCTTCATATTATCATCTACGCGGCTATCTACTATACTATGTAGTAAAGCTTAATGAGAACTTCATAATATTAGTTATATGCAAAATTTGCATAATAGATGAAAGTTCATCCATAATTACCATTTCTTTAAGCGAAAAATGAATATACCAAAATACCAATATAGGTATACCATTAATCAAATCTATTGTGCTCGATCAATTATCTGACAAACGGATTGATGATACAAAACCCAGAAACCAGGGAATTACCTACATAATAGATAAATTACAAGGATTTGATAAGGAAAACTTTACTATTATTTCTCCAATGATAGATATAGTCAAGATATATGGAGCATATCCTATGCTTATAACAAACGAGCAATTACTTGATAAGATAAAGTTTTATCATGAAAATAATGTTTTAGTATCAGCTGGTAGTACGTTGACAGAATATGCTATTAGAGAGAATATGTTTGAACAATTTGTAAAAGAAGCAGCTTCTCTAGGATTTGACATAATAGAAATAGGAGAAAACAATATCCAATTAAACATAGAGCAAAAGAAAAAAACATCTACTATTATCAAATCCCATGGGTTAAAACATCATTGGAAAATAGGTAAAAAAGATCCTAGTAGACAATTGACTACAGAAAAAACAATTGATAAGATTAATGAAGCTTTGAGTGTACACCAAGATAAAATTATTTTAGAGGCAAATTTAGGCTACAGTGTTGGCATATATGATGAAAAAGGTAATATTAAATGGAGTATATTGAGTGCTATAACATCGACTGTATCTCCTGATAATATTATATTTGAAGCTCCTTTAGAAGTTCAACAAGCAGCGTTGATTGCAGAATTTGGCCAAAGGGTCAACCTAGCAGAGATAAAATTGGAGAATGTTGCATCAATTGAATCACAAAGAAGAGGATTTTTATCAAAAGCAAGTTTTAGTATATCTTCTCTTAAAAAGAGTCCTAATGGTGGTCCAGCTACAAAATTTATTTATTTTATCCTACAAAATAAAAGTCCCCTTGAGCAAAGTGATTTAATGCATCTGACTGGTCTACCAAGAAGAACTATTCAGGCATCAATTGAGGATTTGAAAGAACAAGGGTTAATCTATGAGAAAAGCAATCTTGAAGATATTAGAAGGAAGGTATATCATGTTGCTAAAGATGGATGGGTTTAATTTGTAGCGTATACAGATAACAATCTACTACTACTATAATAATAAAGTATTTAAATGAATTAAGCAAAATACAAATATATTAAAAATAAATATGGTGTTATTTAACTCTATTACATATGTATTTTGAATTATACATTGATAATTTATTATATCATGTTCATTTATTACATAACGTGTCTAAAATAAGAAAAAATTTTGTTATTAGAAGCAAATTATATTGCCATATTATCTTTTATAGAAATAAAATTTTTCAATTTATATTGATCCAATTACAAGAAATATGTCTAATATTACCTTTCTTTAACACAAGTAAAAATTCAAAATCTTTTTGACATTTGACTTTTTAACCTTATTTTTCCTTCTTTACAATTAGGGCAACTAATACCATTATCTATAAGAAGATATTTAGATGCTTCATAATATGATATTTCCCAGGAACAAGATAAACAACTGATAGAATATTTATGATAAGGTAAAGATATTTTATAAAGATGTTCTTCTACATATATCATTTCTTCAATCCAGTCATCTATTTGTGTTTTGTTTGAAATTTGAGTTGCCATTAATTATAAAATAAATATCACTCATTTAATTAATTCTAAATATGCTATTTAGTCTTTATATGTGCACTAAATGCATAAATAATAAGTATATAGAAATATAAAAATACAATTGTGTATTAATTGGATTTTAACATATTTTAAAAATAAATTACTATAATTTAAATTGTTATAAGATTTATAAAAATTAAGTTAGTAGGGAATTTTAAGATCATTATTTTATGATTCTCCCTACTAACTTAAGGAAGATGATTGAATTCATTGGATTCATGCCAGTTTGTTTGTGTCTTTTATGAATGACAATAGTTTTGCATATTGTTGTATAGTAACATAAGATATATAATTGATTGCACAGGTGCAAAAAAATAAAATTATATGTAATTTAGACATACTATATAATAATTGATATGACAATAAGATTAAATACCATTTATTATATACTTTAGAGAAGTAAATAAATTAAAAATTGCATGAAAAGTCTTTAATTTTAAGATAATAATGAAATTAGAGAAAAAGTTATTTATTCTTTATCCATATTGAGGATTTTTCGATGAATCAATCTTTCCATCTCTACAGACAGGGCAGCATACAGATTCCTGTGTTATATATAGGCGTCCTGAAGACTCATAATATGACACATTCCATGAACAAGAATTACATTTTAAATGATATTTATGAAAAGCCATCTTCTCTTTATGAAGAAGATATTCTAGTTTTCCTTCATTTGTCAAGCCAGTTACTGTTTCAATTCCTTTTTGTTCAGAGATGGTAGTCATACCTATATGTATAATATTTGTAAGATAATATAATTAAATCTAAATATGCTAATTACAAATAATATATGCACTTATTGCATAATTATAGAAATATAATATAATAATACTTTAGCACTATAATTTATAATGGAAGAAATTTCAAGAAAATGTATGAAGAAATTGTTATATTGTTTTTTGTTATTTATTTCTCTATATCTAATACTTATTTCAGCACTTTATCAAATAATAATATATTTCAGCAATGGCTTACACCTTTCAATCTTTAAGTTTAGATATTTTTTACTGTTCTTGCCTCTTTATTCTACTAAAAAATATAACTATATTTTACATATAATTACAATAAAATACACATATCATAGCAATAATATATCTTTCTAACATATACACTATTATGACACAAATTGCAAAAACAAAATATGTCCATCCAGAAGTTCTTGTAGATACACAATGGGTAGACGAACATTTAGAAGACAAGAATGTAAGAATTGGTGTAAAACCTATAATAAATAAAAATTATTATGATAAAAACAATTTTAAATTTGCATTATGTGAATCATGTTATTGGGTTGCTTCTATTTTAAAAGATGTTTTTAAAATTAGTCAATGTCCAAGATGCGAGAAAAAGAAAATCTATATAGAAAGAATACTAAGTTAAATAATAATACTAATAATAAATATTCTCTTTATTAATTTGTTTTACAATTTATAAAGTCTAAAAACAAATTATAATATTAATTTTTTTATTAAATCTCTTTTCATTGTCATTTCATCCTTATAGATAACTAATACATAGCAAATTTTCCTGCTAATTAATCTAGATACATTACAATAGAGAAATTTAATAAAGCATCTTAATACAGTGGAGATATATACATTATAGACGAATAATTTTTTGGCCTTTTGAAATCTTAATTTCCATTTAATCGTATTATAACTATAAAATAAATTTAAATTCTATTATTATTGTTATTGATTCAAAAGGTTGGTAAGGTAATTTGATTATGGTAATCAAATTTTCCTACCAACTCCAACCAAGGTCAGGGTAAAAAATTTTTCTGTTGGTTGAACATGGTTTTTTTTATTCATGACAATAGTTTTGCATATTGTTGTATAGTAACATAAGATATATAATTGATTGCACAGGTGCAAAAAAATAGAATAACATGAAATATATACATACTATAACAATTAATAAGTTAAGTATCTCATATATCATCAACATGCATTAGTATTTTTAACATACTCTGATAGAAAGAACTTTAGCTCTGAATGTTTAGATTGATACATGTGCCCAAATCCTATATTCTGAAATTATCTGATACTCAGAAAAAGGAACTGAATAGATTCATGAAGAGTACTCTGTGACAAAGAGGAATACAGAAGAGCGTCTGCTATAAAGCAAAAGATGGAAGGAGTACCTTACAGAACAATAGCCAAAAACCTTGGTGTAAATTACCGTAATGTGTATGACTGGATTAACAATTACAGAAAACACGGTTTGGATGGTATAAGAAACAAGAGAATGAATGCAGGTAGAAAGCCAGTAATATCTACTGACAAGAACAAGGAGATGGTAAAAGACATAGGACTGAACAAATCACCCCAGACTTTTGGCTATCTCAAAAATACATGGAGTATTAGGCTGTTGGCCACATATCTTTCCTCACTACTGGAAATGAATGTCAGTCCAATGCAAACATGGAGAATAATTCATGATTTAGGTATAGTATACAAACAACCAAAACTTGAACTGGAAAAAGGTGATGATTATGAGGAAAAGAAAGGAAAGATAGAGAAGTACAAGAAGATATCGGCAGCTCTTTTAAAAAAAGATTCTACTAGGATTTGAAGATGAAACGTGGTTACATCTTCAACCATACATAACCAGAACATACATGAGAAGAGGGGAACAGCAAAAGATACTCCATAAAGGATCTAACGATAAAGTCAATGTATTCATAACACTTCTCTATCCCCTAAATGGAATCAAATTCAATACAAGCAAGACAAGAAACAGCAATGATTTCATAAACCATCTAAACAGCATCAAGAGATATGTACTAAAGAGAAGTATCAAGAGATTCATACTTGTAATAGACAATGCATCATTTCATGTAAGCAAAAAGACAAAACAGTTTATAGAAAGACAGTCATACTGGCTAACTGTACCATTTCTACCAACACGTGCACCATTCCTGAATCCAGTAGAAACAAAAGTAAACAGAAATCTGAAAAAAGATGTATGTGCCAATTACAACTACGAAACAGAAAATAATCTATTATGTAATGTAAGACGGTATCTAAGATGTTTTGGTTGTTGGCCTAAAATATGATACTTAACTTAGAATAATTATAATGCATTTAGTTTGAATCGTCATAATTATATCAAAGAAGATAACAAAAAATATTATTTCTAGTTACAATAAATTATCGTTTAAGTAGATGTTAAAAAGTTATTATATTAAATATATAATTAAAGTTTAATCGTTAATTATTATTGCAAAAAGTAGCTAATGCATATCATAATATGGCAAAGTTAATTTATCTAATGTTATAAGATTAAACATAACACTTATTATTTTCCTTTTCAACTAAATAATATATGAAATTATCATATATGCAAACCTCTTCTTTTGGAGTTACGACCGTGAATTTCATACTTATTTTGAGTCTTTCTATCTTATCTATTGCAATTCCTAGCACTATTCTTATTAATGGACAAGTGGATTCTACTAATTTACTAAATAATACACTATTTGTAACTGGATCAGCTACCACTAGTACAAAAACAGATAAAGTTACTGTATCACTAGGTGTAGAAACAACTGATAAAACAGCAGAAAAAGCCTTACTCTCTAATTCAAATTTGATGAACAAAGTTATTAATGCATTAAAAGAATCAGGAGTTCAAGAAAATGAGACAAGTACCTCTTCATTCACTATTAACCCTAATTACAATTATTCTGAATATGGATTTAAAGGAGATTTAATTGGTTTCACTGTATCAAATTCTATTCATATTACTAGCTCTAATATTGATCGGATTTCTCAATGGATTGATAGGGCAGTGCAAACAGGCGCTAACACCGTTAATGAAGTTTACTTTAGTATATCTCCGAATAAGTTAGAAGAAATAAAGAATAGGTTGTTAAAAGATGCAGTTGCAAATGCTAAATCAAAAGCTGACATTGTTGCTGCAGCAGCTGGATTGAATATTACTGGAATAAAATCAATTACCATCGGAGAACTAGGTTTGCCTCCAGTACCCGTGCCAGTATATTCTAAATCTGTTGCTTTTGATGAAGCATCTTCAACGCCGATTCTTGCTGGAGAACAGGAAATTTCTACAACAGTAAGTATTGCCTACATTTTAGGTAAATAATTTATATTATTGTTTAATAGTTTTCAATGAACGTAATCCTACATTTTTTAAATTAATTTTAGCTACTAATTAAAAAAATAGTTACATATTTTACAATATTATTAGTATATAAAATTATTAAACTTTATTATAATAGACATATTTGGAATAAAATATAAGATTATATTTAACTTCGTAGTAAAATTCTCACTTATAAGTATTAAAATTAGTAAATATATTTAATATTTGAATTACTAATTGTATTTAACATCATAAGTTTGAATTTTCTATTTCTAGATCTCATTCTTAGTCTGTAACCAGAACAAGGACACTATGTACTTTCCCAATTAAGAAATATTTAACATACTTGACAATACTTTTGTCCTATTATATACCAATATCTATTTTGTGGCCTGATTGCTTTATGATGGATACATATTCCCTTACAAACCTATTTTTATTATTAAATCTATATGTTAATCCTTATTGAAGACATATTATAACAATAGAGCAATTACTACGACTACCTACCATCTTACTATTACTGTATCTTTTTCACTTGTTTAATTTCCGCTAAAGTTGTATTACAATTGTTATTAGTATTATATCTTGAAAGCTTGTTTATTTCTTTGAGATACGTATTATATCGGATATTGAATCCATCGTTATTTATATCAAAATAAATATCAATATTATTTGGTTCTGATAATAATGCTAAAAGTGTCAGCAGTTCTCTAACATCATTATCCTTGTCTACAAGATTGGAGTCATTTATTATAGAAGATAGTAATATAACTAATTGTCTACGTAATCCTGTAAGATAAAACGAATGTGTAAGGAATAATTTGGCATTAAAAGTATCACTTACTAATGCTGACAAACAAAAATCAAATAATAGATTTTTCAATGGAACACCTGATCTATTTTTTTGTAATTCTCTATAACGTCTAGGATTCTCTACAAGTTCTTCAATACTTGCATCTTTGAGAAATTTATTTAAGAGCTTTATGATATCTCTCAAGCTAACTGTATTTCTTCCTACTTCTAGTACTCCTAATCTTGTTGCAATTCTATCTATATCTTTAAAACTATATTTAGAATCTATAAATGTATTAGAAGCTAGTTTTCCTATTCCATAAGTGTCTATTTCAATAGGAATGTATTCTAAAAGTCTCTCTATTTCTCTAAAGATACCGTATGTCATTGATTTTTATCTATGTTATAATCGTGTATATCATTTATTATCCTTTAGAAATATGTAAGTTTTGAAAGATATATGCAGTTTAGGACATATAAAATAATTATATAGTAAAATATTGGAAAAATTAGGTGATAGTACATCTTAAAAAAAGAGTAGTTAAGTTAACAGAAACCTTTCTATTTTAAAAGTATATGCCAATCTTGCATCATTACTGATGCATTTTTTACATATATTTAATAACATATATGTAGAAAATTTAAAATAAATGTATTAATTGCATATATTTTACATTTTTTGTATGTATATTTATATATCAGGTAATACTAGTAAAATTATGAAGAATAGTTCAATTTTAAAAAATCAACAATATCAAACTTGTATAGATGCATGTAACAATTGTGCAGAATGTTGTGAAGCTTGTTGTACAGAATGTATGTCAAACACAGAGATGGCTGGAATGATGGGTCGCTGTATGATGATGTGCAGAGATTGTGCAGATATGTGTAGAATGGCCTCTATGATGATGGCAAGAGGTAGTGAATATGTAAAACAAATGTGTAACATGTGTGCTGACATGTGTGATGCATGTGCAATGGAATGCGACAAAATGGGCGGAAAAATGGAAATGTGTAAAACATGTGCTGAAATGTGCAGACAATGTGCACAAGAATGTCGTAATATGACACGATAATAAAAATAGATACTTAATGGTTAATTAAATATACCAACATCATCTATTATTATCAATACTTTTTTTAAATTATTAAAAGTTTTAAAATCTGAAATTACAAAAATAGACTTATTTATAGTATACAGAATTAGAAGATTAAATTATAAGAATAATTTCAACAAAACAAGAATATTTTAGTAAAAAGCTAATTTGTTTATTGTAATCGTATATTTAAAAAATCAAGGTTGCTTAAAATAGAAAGAATAGATGTTTCTGATTAGCTAATACCATTTTTGACTGAATGGTACTGGGTTTTTCTCAAACTATTTAGACATTTACTCCAACCATACTAACATTCAGTAGTATAATAAAAGTTGGTAGAGAGGTGAATGCATTAATGTACTCTACCAACCTGAGAGAAAGGGTTTTGATGCTTTGGAATTATTTGCCTATCACTTACAAAGTATTTCCATAAGGTCATATAGTAACATATATTATATATTTGGTTAGAAATATGCAAGAACAAATAGATATATGATATTTAGGCACATGATTCTATGAATTAGTAATTTTAATTCATAGCAAGTTGAGGCTCCCTAGCTTATTTTTTTGTCATTAAAATATTTGTGGTCACTTAACTATATCATAGTTTGCAATTTAAGGTCTTAGTTGATATGGATAAAAATAATATCTTAACATATCTATAACTAACAATTGATAAAAATTTTTTTATTGTTAATCTTATTGAGAATTTACTCTACCAATGAAAAATTCTCTCAGATAACTAAGAATATAATAAACTTTTATTTCCGTCTATAAATCTAATCTAACAAATGATCCTAGATTTTAGTTAAAATAACTTCTTACTGTATCAAGTTTGACTTATTGTTTAAATTATTTCTTCACAAGAAGAGATTATGATAATTATATCTTTTTAATAACCTTATTCTACATTAATAACAATTACTATATTTACAAATTTGAAGAGGAGAAATTTTGTATACTAATTATTCTGGATTTTGTTGTTGTTGATTTAGACCCCATCTATCTCGTACTTTTTCTTCAATTTTTATAAATACTATTCTATCAAATATTAAACCTATTGTAAAAATTACTATCATTGTTGCAATTATCTGACTCATATTTGAGAACTCTCTCCCTACTGACAATATATAGCCTAATCCTACAAGAGTTGTAATCAACATTTCAGCTCCAATAAGAGCATGCCATGCAAATGACCAGGCTTGTCTCATACCCATTATTAAAGAAGGTGTTGCAGCAGGAATTAATACATGTCTGAATAGAGAAAAGCCTTTTGCACCCATATTTTTAGCAGCTCGTAAATATATTGGTGGAACATTTCTAATTCCGGTATAAGTTGAAAGCATTACTGAAAAAACGCAACTCATAATAACAACAAAAAGTATTCCAAAATCATTAAAGCCAATTAATAAGATAGCAAATGGAATCCATGCAATACTTGGAAATGACTGAAGTCCCACAGCAAATGAACTCATAGTTTTTCCAAATTGTGGAAACTTGATCATGATCAACCCTATACTCATTCCAAGCGTAATAGATATCATAAATCCTAAAAATAATCTCCATAATGTTAGGACAGTACCTTCAATTAAGGTAAAATCTGATACTAATTCGATAATTGTTTGCCCTACTGCAAATGGAGAAGGTAGAGATATTTTTGGAAATATTTCCAACATGTAAACTAATTGCCATAATCCTACGAATGCACTAAGAAAAATAAATAAACTTAAGGTATCTTTATTTAAGACTTTTTTAGATAAATTTAATTTTTTTTTCTGGGTTTTGGTTTTAATCTGTGTTTCCAAAGTTTTTAACCTATATAAATAAAATATTAATTATTCTCATAAAGATCAGAAGTAATTTGATTTATTATATTCTTTATAGTTGGATTTTCGTTTCTTTGATCTTTTGGAATGTCAATAACGTATTCTTTCTTTATACCATATATCTGTGGAGACATTACAATAACCCTATCTCCTAATAAGACAGCCTCACTTATATTATGAGTAACAAAAAGTATTGTTTTTCTAGTTTTTTTATGTAGATCCAAAAGTTCTTTGCATAGAGATTTTTTTATTGTAATATCTAAAGATGCAAATGGTTCATCCATAAGTAAAATTTTAGGATTTAATGACAAGGCTCGAGCGAGAGCTACTCTTTGTTTCATTCCTCCTGATAGTTGATGAATATATGAATGAGAATAGTCAGATAGACCTACAATCTCAAGGTAATGCATTACTATTTCTTCACGTTGATCTTTTGGAATTTTTGCCATTTTTAATGCAATTTCAATATTTTGAAAAGCTGTAAGCCATGGAAAAAGTGCAGATTCTTGAAACATCATTATCCTTTCAGGACTGATATCTTTTACTGGATTTCCATTAAGTAAAATTTCTCCTCCATAAGAATTTTCAAATCCAGCAATCAAATTGAGAAGTGTTGATTTTCCACATCCAGATTTTCCTAAAATTGTGACGATTTCACCCTCTAAAATTTGAATATTGATATTGTCAAGTACAGTATGTACTCTATTGATATGAGGTTGTAAATATTTTTTAGATACATTAATTAGATTAAGAGATACTTTTTTATCAACATATTCATTTTGAATATACATTTATGAAATTTTATATTAGAGGATGATATTTAATTGATCTTAAATATGCTTAATAGTAATATTATATGTAAAATTTGCATACATAATTACAAATATAATAACAATTTTCAATTGGGAAATTTACATTATAATAATATTTAATCACTCAAGAACATAGATCATAGGAAATAGCGTATTTTTTTTTGGTTGAAACGATGTTATGACCGCTAAGAAGGGAAAATATTATTGTAATTCAATATCAATTTATGTTATAATCAAGCAATATGATAACAGTTAACACTATAGTGTAAGTTAACATATCCTTAAAAAGGAGAGCTTTATAAATGATAGACTCGTAATATTAGGGAATCAAAATCTATTATGTTTTTTAACATATTGTACAACTATTTTTTATTATATGCCAATATTGCTGATATTATTACTTTTTTACATATTCAACAATTGATTAATATTCATTAAATTAATTACCTGATAAGATTTGCTCAATAAAATTTTAACTTTGGATAGGCCAAATAATGAAAAACCTAGGAATGAAGGAATAACAGCTATTATAGATAAAATACAGCCATTAGATATTGAAAACTTTAAAAATATAGTAAGTTTTGTTGATTATGTCAAAATACCTCAATCTTGTTTACTCTTATACTCCCCTTCCGAACTAGAACGACGAATTAAATTTTACCATGAACATAATATCTTAGTTTCAATAGATAGTAAAAGTACAGAATATGCAATTTCAAATGATTCTTTAGATGAATATCTTTGTGAATTACTATCATTTAAATTTGATATTCTCGAAATTGAAGTTAAAGTTGACAATAATATTGAGGAAAATAAAAAAATTGCCGACATCGTAAAACCTTTCAATTTTGAATTGCAATGGAAATTTAATAAAAAAAGTTTAGGCAATAATATATATAATGATAAAATTTTAGAAAGAGTTGGAGAATTACTTAAAATTAGTAAAACAAAAATAATTTTGGATATAGATAGACAATTTGATTTAGACATATTCACTAAAAGTACGAATTGGAAATTTATTTCCTCTTTATTAACAACATATTCTCAGAAAAATTTTATATTTGAAACTCCAATTGACTCTCTACAAATACATCTAATTGCAAAATTGGGTGAACGAGTTAATTTAGGTTTAATAGATCCTTTTCAAGTTGGGTTAATAGAATGGACTCGAAGAAAATATTATTCTAAATTAGAAATGGCGCTTGGTAAACAACAAAATATTCCAACTTTTAAGAATATTACAGGAGGACCATCAGTAAAATTTATTTATTTTATCATTAAATCTATACACCCTATCGATCAGACAGAATTAATGCGAGTTAGCGAACTTCCAAGAAGAACAATCCAAGCATCAATAAGTGAGTTAAAACGGCAAGGAGTTATAATCGAGAACTTAGATCCCAAGGATTCAAGAAAAAGAATTTATGATTTAGCTTCTTTTGATGTCTAAATTTAATTAATTTTTATAGTTAAAATAGTTAATAACTATTACCACGGATATTTTAAAATTCAAAGATTGTAGATACTTATTGGAAAAAAATGCATACAAGCCTTAAATTATGCCTATTTAAGAGCATTCTTATACCGAGTTTTAACTATCGAGAATGTGGATAAGAGATTTAGATCTAATAAAAGTATAATATATATTATTGCGGGAACACTGATTCTTTTTCCTTTAATACAACAGTCATACCCCCAAACAGAAGAAAAAAAGGTATTAAGAATTGGGTATTTTCCAAACATAAATCATGCACAAGCTGTTATTGGAATAGGAAATGGAGATTTTAAAAAAGTATTAGGGGATAATATAGAAATTAAGCCTTTTATATTTAATGCAGGCCCTTCAGCCATAGAAGCATTATTTGCGAAACAAGTTGATGTTACTTATGCAGGTCCAAATCCCGCTATTAATGGTTATGTGATCTCTGAAGGTAAAGATGTAAGAGCAATTGCAGGTGCTACAAGCGGAGGAGCGATATTCGTAATAAGGGCAGACACAGGTATAACTTCGACAGCAGATTTTGCAAATAAAAAATTTGCATCACCACAATTAGGTAATACTCAAGATGTCGCATTAAGAAATTACTTGTTAGAGCATGGATATAAGACAGTAGAAAATAAGGGTAACGTTCATGTTTTACCAGCAAAGAATCCAGATATAATAACATTATTTTTGAAAAAAGATATTGACGGGGCCTGGGTGCCTGAACCATGGGGAGAACGATTGATCAAAGAAGCTAATGGCAAATTATTCTTAGATGAACGTGATTTATGGCCTGATGGAAAATTTGTAACTGGTTTAATTGTTGTAAGAACAGATTATCTACAAAATAATCCAGATGTAATTGAAAAATTACTTAAAGCTCATGTGGAAGAGACACAATGGATAAATAACAATAAAGAAGAAGCAATCAAGACTTTTAATACTGAACTAAAAAAGATAACTAGGCAGACAATACCAGAAGACCAACTAAAAGAGTCATTGACAAGGTTAGAATTTACTTATGATCCTATACAACAGTCACTTTACAAATCTGCTGATGATGCTTTTAATCTAGGATTTCTTGGAAAGGCAAAACCAGATCTATCTAATATATTTGATTTAAACATACTTAATAAAGTATTAAAAGAAAAGGGTTTAGCTACAATAAATAGCACTATTACAGAGTTATCACAAATAATAAAATAATAAATAAAAAATATAATATTTTTTAATTTTAAAAAATAGATATATCCCATAAATTTACGATATATCCATTGTAATAAAATTGACTCAGTTATGTTACAAAATTTAGAGCTTAATATCTATAAACAAATACAAAAACAAATATTAGTTTTATTTTTTGAGTGTAATATAGTATAGTGATACTAATCAATCCAATTAATGCTCTATTATGGGGAATTAGACGTAATCAAAGAGATGTCATTAATTTGTATAATTCATTATCACCTTTAATGCATATTGCAACTGGAAGTTATATGCTAAATTTTGGATATTGGTCAGATGGAATTAGAGATCCATTAGAAGCACAAAAGAACCTCTGTAAAATAACAGGAAAAATTGCGGAACTTGAATCTGCTGAAAATCTAATAGATGTTGGAAGCGGTTTATCATCTCCAGCGATATTTTGGAAAAATGAATATTCTAGGTTAGATATTTATTGTATCAACATTAATAGAGGACATCTAATTTTTGCAAATAAATTAAAAGAGAAACGCTTTACTCAAGAAAATCTAAAAGAAAAAAGTGATATTTGCCTATTTAATAGCACAGCTAATAAGTTACCATTTAATAAAGAATCAATAGAAAGAATAATAGCTTTAGAATCAGCTCAACACTTTAGACCATTAATTGAATTTATTAAAGAAGTAAGGTATATATTAAAATCTAATGGAATTTTTGTTATTGCAATACCAGTTATTACAAATTTACTTGGCTCTATCCAAACTCTTATTAGACTTGGTCTTTTATCTTTTACTTGGGCATCAGAACACTATTTACTTGATGATATCTTGTCTATTTTAAAAAATCAAAAATTCAAAATTATTGAAATTCATAATATTGGTTCGTTAGTATATAATCCACTATCACAATACTATATTGAAAATAGAAATCGATTACAGAATAAAATTTCGTCTGAATATGGTTCATTACTTGAATATATATTATACAAATCAATATTAAAGATGGACAAATTGTCAAAAAATAAAACAATTGATTATGTTATTATAAAATTAAAGAAATTATAATTTTGTTAGTTAATTAGTTAATTACTTAATTGTTTACATATCACTATTCTATTATTTATTATGTATTGATAAAATATGGAAACATAAAGATTTCAAATTTTAAACTACATAATAATCTTTATTATTTATCATTCTTTTCTTTTATTTGAAAATAGCATCTAAACCAACCACTAGCATATTTTGCTACCTCTTCTAATTTTCCTGGCTCTTCAAATAAATGACTAGCGCCAGGTATAATCACCATTTTTTTCTTTTCTACATTTACTAATTGTTTTTCTATAACTTGTTGATTCCATTCAATAACCGGATAATCGTTTTCTCCTACTAAAAACAAAGTAGGACACTTGATTTGTTTCAGAGATGTATATTTGGAAGCGAGATCTACTCTTCCTCCTCTTGATACAATAGCACTTATTTTATCTGATCTTTTATCTGAGGCAATTAAAGCTGCTGCTGCGCCTGTACTGGCTCCAAAATATCCCAATAATCTATTAACAGATTTCAATTTATTATCTTGGTCTAATATCCAATCAGTGACAGAAATCAATCTATCAGCCAAAAGAGGAATATTAAATCTATATTCTTTTGTAACATCATCTTTTTTTTCTTCACTTTCTGTTAAAAGATCTATTAATAGTGTTGAAATACCATCATTATTTAAAACTCGAGATACATATTGATTCCATCTACTGTATCTGCTACTGCCACTCCCATGTGCAAAAATTATTAGATTTTTAGAGAATTCTGGAATAGTTAGATTTCCTTCTATTTTTTCTTCAGATTCTTTATCTATTGGTATGCTGATTGTATTATTTCCATTTTCCAAAGAACTATCATTTCATTATACATATGCAATATTAAACACTTTTTGTTTAAATAAGAATAAATCAATTGCAGTACTTGTACTAGTTTCTCTTTATTACTGCTTATTATATAATTAGGTAATACCTAAACATTTGAAACAAAAAGTACATAATAATGATTGTTATCTTATGCGTGGTTTGTGCGTGAGATCAATCCATTAGAATTGGCTACAAACAGTCAGAAAAGTAGGTTATATTTTCAGCAGGGTAGATGGAGTGGAAAAAGAAAATGTCCTAGATGTAACTACAGGTACATAAATCATTTATCATCATGTGAGAAAAGAAGGAGGAGATATTCATGTAAACGGTGTAGGTATGTTTTTAGTGATTTCACATGTACCTATTTGGCAAGGTTAAAAATCTCGTTTGATATTATATCTCATTTGTTATATCTATTTGTACTTGGTGTTCCTGCTTACAGAATACGATGGTATATATCTATTAATTTAGCAACAATTGAACGTACATTTAGAATATTCAGGCAAGCAATCTATGATTCGCTTATACTGGAAATACAGAATCTGAAACTATCTGGAGAAATAGAAATTGATGAGGCATTATTTGGAGGTCATCATAAAGGAGGGAAGCGTGGATGGGGTTCTATTGAGCACAAAAATCTAGTTTTCGGTATCTACAAAAGGAATGGAATTGTTATTACATTTCCAGTGTCTGACAGAAAACATGAAACATTGATTCCTCTGATACAACAGCACACAAGAAAAGGATCACTATATTATACAGATGATCATACTGCTTATGCAACATTGAGTTTAATTGGAAAACATAACTCGATTTCTCATGGTAACAAGGAATATGTAAGAGAAGATACTCATATTAATGGAATAGAAGGATTCTGGAGTTATGCCAAGACATGGCTGTATATTTATCGAGGTGTACCTAGACAATATTTTCATTTATATCTAAAGGAGATTGAATTCAGATTTAATAACCGACATATGGATTTGTATCCAATTATGTCAAAAATGCTTGTAAAAACTGTTTCAGATCTTTAGGTATTACCTATAATTTTAAATACATTCAATTAAATAAATTTCAAAACTAAAGTATCAATTAGAGAATTAGTTAATTTACATAAAATACGAGAAAAATTATATAATAAGCATGTAACTATTCTTTCTTAATTATCATGATGAAAGTCTTATTAATATAATTTTGATAATTTGTTTATAATTTTTATATGGAATAAGATAAAGTCTCTCTTTTATGAAGGACACAAATTAATACAAAAAGTACACTCTCAGAAGGTAAAAGCGAATTAAATACTAATCAAAAAATCAACGGATTTCCAATCTCTAAAACCAACAAATGGAGACAAACAGAAAGAGTATTTGAGCGAACCTTTGAAGACACGCGCGACAATATTAACAGAGGTACAGATGAAGTAAGAATAAGTTAAGTATCATATCTTAGGCCAACTACCCATGCATCTAAGATACCTTCTTACAGCTACATAAAAGATTATCTTCTGTTTCGTAGTTGTAGTTTGCACATATGTCTTTCTTGAGATTCCTGTTTACTTTTGTCTCAACAAGATTTAGGAATGGTGCATGGGTTGGTAAATAGTACAGTTAACCAGTCTTCTGATTGTTTTTCCATATAGTGTTTTGTCTTTTTGCTTACATGAAATGATGCATTATATAATAAGCATGTAACTATTCTTTCTTAATTATCATGATGAAAGTCTTATTAATATAATTTTGATAATTTGTTTATAATTTTTATATGGAATAAGATAAAGTCTCTCTTTTATGAAGGACACAAATTAATACAAAAAGTACACTCTCAGAAGGTAAAAGCGAATTAAATACTAATCAAAAAATCAACGGATTTCCAATCTCTAAAACCAACAAATGGAGACAAACAGAAAGAGTATTTGAGCGAACCTTTGAAGACACGCGCAACAATATTAACAGATGTACAGATGAAGTAAGAATAGAAATATAAAAGTCTGCTAAAAAAATAAGAAAATATTATCACCGCTATGACTAAGTGCAATGACTATTTCGGATACTAAGTCAAGTGTCTTATTAGATGTCATATCATTTAACTAAAATAACTAAATTTTTGAATATCTAGATATTAGATTTAGAAGAGAGTATGATGACATTTATGATGACACTTGACTTATTATAAAAAATAAAATCATACCCTATAATAATTGAATACAAAAATTATCTTTAAAAGGCTAATTAGATACGAATCCATAACCTGCATTGGACAAATGAGATTGAGAATAATTGATTTTAGTAACAATAACAATATACTTATCAGTAATTTTATAAATTCTTAAATTCTTTGATGTATAATTACTTGAAATGGCAAAATCCAGTATGTAGAATGAATGTAGATGAATCAACAGCACAATATACTTCAAAAGTAAATGGAAAAAAAGTATATTTATATAGAGAACAATGTAAAAGAGAATTTGACCAAAATCCTCAAAAGTATGGATACGGATAGAAAAAGGTTAATTGACAATAAATAATCTCCAACAAATATTTTTCTTATATATAAAATCCATGGCTTCTAATGGAGCAAGGCTCTCAATTTCCCGTTTTGATAAAGTTATTCCGTAAATAATGAATATAATAAATAAATAAAAGGAATAGATTCCTGAAAAATTTAGAAAATTAATTTTATTTCCTATTTTATTTATTTCTCTTCTAGATTAGAAAATTTTTATGAATAATAATAATATATATAAATAAAATAATATTATAATATTAAAAAAGAAACTGAGTATAGATAGGTAACATAAAGAGAAAAACTTGTTATAGAATATAACTGAATTCGATTTATATGCCATATTTTAATATGATTCTTTGCAAAGAAATGAATAGAACAAATTCATTAATCATTTTAGCAGCGATAACGTTGGGAACTTTTTTGGTATTTGATACTACAACAACACCGATGATGACCAATGTGTCTGCATCAGGAGAAGACAAAAAAGAAGAACAATCTTATTATTATCCATCAGAACGAGAAGAATACTATTATCCACCACTAATGGATGGCTATGATCCATCAGAATTACCAGAATATATTCCAAGTGAATCTTATGGTAATGGATATTATGACCATTATGAAAGTGAGTATTACGAAGAGCAAGGTTATGGTATACCATATGATATAGAATAAAAAATATTTTTTTATTTTCTTTATTTAAGTATGGTAATTATTTATTTATTCTAACTCATTGCTAACATTTTCATCATCTAGATTATCATTAGACAAGTATTTTTTTAATTTTCTGGATCCTTACAATTTACGGTATTCAATTTTTTTATCTGTTACTTATTCCTCATAGGTAGAAGGAAAACTGTCAATGATTTTCATTATTTTTTACTTCACATTTCATTTTAACTTCTACTTGTAGTTATGACTATTTTCAAAATCAAATTTTTTTATAGTGAATAGTAACCTATTAAATAGTATACTAATTAGAAGTATATAATACTTTGATTCATTCCTTTTATTTTAATGTAATAATAGTAATTTAAAGGACTTTACAGTACACCATTAGTATGTTAATAGAATTTAAAAAGACAAAGAAATAGTCCTAACTAATAAGAAAAGGGCTTTATAAAGCAAGTAATTTAAGCCTATTAAATACAATTATAATAATATATCAAAACCTTTTATTGTTATATAATCAGTTAAAGAATTTGATAATCA
>CAWIYT010000324.1:0-5117 GCA_963840085.1 uncultured Nitrososphaerales archaeon | reverse complement strand
ACTATCCAATTCTTCTTCATATTTAGCAGATACCTCATCATTCCATGCTTGCATGATTTTTTCCAGTACTTTATTTAGTTCTGTTAAATCACTATTATTATCGGTAGTAGTAGAAACATCAGTTTTACTTTTTGTCAATAAATATTCTTCCATCTTCATCTTGACGAAAGCTTGTACGTCATCCATTGTGGTTCCCATTGGTGAACTTGGCAAACCATATTCATTAGTAAATTCTTTAAGGTTTTTCTTGGCTTGTTTTTGTTTAGGATTATATTTTAAAGATGTTTTCCATGCTTCCAATGCTTCCTCTCTTCTGCTATCTTCCCAAAGGACACAACCAAGATTTTGGTAAGCATCGACTATCTCTATCTTATTTGAATCCTTATCATCATAAAGAGTAATGGATTTCTCATACGTCTTAATTGCCTTTTTCCATTGTTTTCTATTACTATAAAAAACTCCAAGATTATAAAGAGCATCAGGATTATTTGGATACAATACAAGAATATTATCAAGCCATTTTTTAGCCTGGGTTAATTTATTTTCTGCAATAAGAATCTCTACCATCATTACCATGGCTTCTGAATCATTGATACATAATTTCAAAATTTCCGATAAAACCTTTTTTGCTTCACTATATTTTTTTTCTAAACATAACTTTGTTGCTAATGCTAACCCGCTATTGCGTATTTCATCAGGTGTTGGACTTTATCATCATCCATGTTATCATAATAATTGAACTTTCTATACTTTTAATATTTTATCCTACTATCAATTAATAATTTTTCATAAACATAAAAAGATATCAAAATACTTTTTGAAAAATAGATATACAAATATTATAATATTCTCATAGATTACTTGATGTACACTTTTAGTATGTAATATCAAATTCATTTGAATCAATTTCATCTAACTGATTTGAATTTAAGTTTCTAATAATAAAAGCTAAATACTATGTAGTAGTAGAACTCTACTACATGGACGATTCTACTCCAGACCACCTTCTCAGTATGTAAGTGAATCCTACTATTAAAAAAGGTGAACCCAATTAATAGTAATTTTAATTTTTGCTTATAATAATAAAAAATTATTAAAAAATAACATCTATTACTTTATTCAGAAAAATAATCTTAACAATGTTCGAGAAGAAATTAAGGGGTTTTTATCTTAAATAAAATGTCGTCTGCTGTTGCGAGTTATATAAGAGGAGGAAGAATTCTTTACTACTATTTTTATATTTCTTCCTAGATTAAAATCAGAACTATCGCATAATAAGAATATTTAAAAATAGTAGTTTTTATTCTACTATTATCAGAACCATTATTAGAAGAATTATCAACTTCACTGCCATCATAATTTGTCTGAATTTCTATTTGTTTATCTAATACTTCCATTATTGATACATCAAAAATGTTTTCAACATTGTATTGTTTTGTAAACTCATTTACTTTATCAATTCTGGAACTGTTTTTCCATAGAAATAAAATCTTTTGTGATATTGTTTCATTTTAAGCTAATTTCTGTTTGAATATTATAAATTATACTAGAGAACTACAAAATCGTGTCAAAACAGTATAATTTCATTAGGCAACTGACTGACAAGGGATTATCCTAAATATTATTTGATTATTATATATTATCAATGAATATAATGAAATCAGCATTTAAATCAATAATAGTTGTTACAGTGGTATTTGTTTTTTCTATAATAACTTTACTTCCAGTTTATGGGCAAGAAACAACAACAAGCAGCATAACAGATTTAATAAAAACTACTGCAGAAAAAATAAAAAATATGGCATCAGAAGTTGCAAATAATTCTACTGGCATAATAAGCCCTAGTGAGGCAAAAAATATTCTTAATCAGCTAGGAGAAGCAGCTAAGAAAACAGCGTTATCGGGAGCTGACATTCTGTCTAATTTTAGTGGTGAAATTAAAGAAGCTCTAAGATAAAAAAACCATATCAGAAGAAACCAAATTAAAAGTTTAACTGCTCAAAATATTTTTTCATATAGAATCAATTCACTAGAATAGATTTTATATTACATTAAATAGCATTTTAATTAAAAAAGATAATTAGATAAATTTATCTATACAAGAAATACTAAAATAGAAAATCTTTGCAAAGTGAGTATTAAGACTTTATTCACTTGCTTATGTTAATTCTTTGGTTACTACATTTAATAAAAGTTTTAGTAAATGGGATAACAATAATCAATTAGCCATAGGTATTGTATATTTCAAAAATATAAGGTAGAAAAAGGAAAAATTGCTGAAGAAACTCTTCACAATTATAGAAATGGATTATTAATAAAGTAGATTGCAATTATAGATTGGTTATATTAATTCCCTAAAATTGTTTTTATATTATTATATCTGATGTATTGGCAATGGCTGAAAATTTATTTAACAAGTTTAATGGATATATAAGAGAAGTTCAAAAAGATGAAATTAAATCTATAGTTTTAGGACTATTTGCATTGATTGGTTTTATCATTCTTGTATATTCTGTATTTATTGGAATCGTAGGAGAACCATTAGCATCAGTAGCAGATACTGTATTTGTTGCTGTAATTATTGGGTCTTTTACTTTGGTAGGAATAATTATTGGTAAGAGATTGTTAAACGAATAATATTTCTATCTTTGGAGGAGTAAAAGGTAAATTGCAATTTCATAATCACAATTTATAAAAGAAATAGTATTGAAATTTCCATATCATCCCAACGTATTACTAGTTATATATTAGAATGCTAAGATGAAGAATATTATATTTAATTAATAATTCATTGACGATTTATTATTAAATTTATACTATCAATTTTTTATAATTATATTAAAGATAATATCAATAATTTACTTTTAACATTCTAATTTATTAGAATTTATAAAATACATCATTATACAAATTACTGACAAAAATGGCTAATCAGAAAACTAAAAGCAATAATAAAAAAATTAAAAATAAAAGTGAAGAAGAAGAAACTAACAAGATTATACAAGAGCAACTACAACAACAAGAAGAACAACAATCCCAACAAATAAAAGGAGATACTATAGCAACAACATCCACTATTTCAAGTACTAAAAATGAAGTTACTATTAGTAAAATTAATGACAATCAAAAAATAGACAAAGCATTTTTTGATAAAAGGTTAGAAATTACAAACAGATATCAACAACAAATTATTAAAGCAATCAAAGCAACCACTGACAACTATAACCAATTACAAAAGAATATTCTTAATATTTATCAGTCAGCATTTTCAAAATTTATAAATAATGCATCAGACAACAACAAATCTTGTAATTTTGCAATTTTAGAACAAGTAAAAGTATATAGCAAAATTAACCAAAGCATTATAGATAGTGCAATTAATAATACTAGAACAATTCATGAATTCTTAGCAGAAAATACAGAAATATTTAATAAATCAATAGAACTTGGACAAGAATACTATAGTGATGAAATTAAAAATTACTTTAAATTTAAGAGAATAGAAAGAATTTAAAACCAATTTCTTATTGTTAAAATATCAAAATGAATTTATTATGAATTCATATTATTATAGAATCATCAACTTCAAAGAACCCAAGTTTACCTGAATAAGGAATTGATTCTTTAAACATTCTAGCATCTTTAACTAAGAAACCGTATTTGTATCCATCAAAATACTTACTAATAATAGAAAAATGTTTTTGTTTATCTTTGTTAAACTCTTCTTGCTTTTTATACTCTTTAACATCATATAAAAAAGCAGAACCAATTATTGCACCATTTGTAAGCTTATCAATATCAATATCAAGTCTTTTGCAGGCTTCTATATCCATATTCTTTGAAGCATGAATAAGAAATTTACCTCTAAATTTGGTATTCCATTTTCTTAACTCTATTGTCTTTTCACCAAGAGCTAGCAAATCTGAAAAAGGTTGTTTAAGAGATAAACATTTCATATGACAATATCAAATACAATAATACTTTCTAAAGATTTTTTTGGGAATAAATTTTTTTTTATAAAAAAAAGATTATCTTAATGATTACATTTTATATACCACTTAGCATATATTTTCTAATCAAATCGCTTTTGGAATGCTTTAAAGTATTTTAACATTGCATATATTAAACATAATAGCAAATATTTTTTCCTGTTTATATGATATTATAAGTAAATAGGATTAGAAAATATAGGCTAATTGGTATAATTATGCATATCATTATCTAAATAATAGATATTATGATTTAAGAAAATTAGAATAATATTCTGTATTTGATATAGAATTTTTTTCTAAATATGTGTTTTCAAATATTCTTATAAAATAATAACTAATAAGAATTACGAGTACTGCAATAAAGAATAAGAATTATATGAAGCGATATCCTGTCTTTATTATATCTCTATCAATTGTAGCAACTATAATGATTCAGTTCAAAACTACTTTAACTTTTGTAAGATTGGAAAATCTAATACTGCTAAATGAAAAATTTGACTCCAAAAGAAATAAGATTTTCAGGTAATTCAATAAAGAGTTGTGTAGTTTTTATCGACTTGGTAGATTCGACTAAAAATACTATTACAATGGACAATTTAGAATATATTAAAATCTATTATTCTAAATTTATAAATTCAGTATCAAAAATAGTTAAAAGTTATGGTGGTAAAGTTATTAAGAATATTGGGGATTGTCTCTTAGTATACTTTCCAAAAACATCCGATAATAAAAACGAACAAGCTTTTAGAGAGGCTATTGAATGTGGCTTGAAAATCCTAGATTCCCGCTATGCTGTTAATCAAGAATTATCCAAGCAGTATCTTCCCCCATTCAACTATGGAATTAGTATGGATTACGGTGTATTAAATTTAGCATTTAGTTGGTGATTATAGCCAGATAGATTTATTTGGTTCTACAGTAAACTTATGTTCAAAGATAAATTCTTCTTTGTCTATTCCTAATAAGATAATTATTGGAGATAATTTTTATAGGATATTAAAATCTTTTTCTAATATTATTAACAATTATAATTTTATAAATAATGGTGAATGTAAGATAACCGAAACTTTTGGATACTCTACATATAGTATAAAAAAGTTAATAAATCATCGTCACTTGATGATA
>CAWIYT010000323.1:0-22828 GCA_963840085.1 uncultured Nitrososphaerales archaeon | reverse complement strand
TACTAACATAAATTGCTATAGTTTATCAGAAATAGAATATCTCTTCATTTATTGTAATGTATTCTTAGTATCTGTACTTGCTTGGTAAATTCAAGAATACTCGAGCCTTAATTTAAAGATGAAAACAGAAATTTTATTTTTATATAAAATTGAATACAAGGGTTTGGCTCATATTATATATATGCAGATTGAGAGAAATAGCAGATATATTATAGATAAACTCTCACTAAGATTGGTAGCAGTAGTCAGTATTTTTGGTTATGGATCATATCAAATTGAACCAATTTCATAAATCAACTCTGTATTCGTATTTCGAAAGAAAGAAACAAGTTTGTATCAGAGAAAATTTTATTTATTCATTTCTTTGGTTGACAAATATAGAAGGAAGACATACAGTTTACAAATGATGGTATTATATATGATATCTATCACAAGCATGTATCTAACTTTCTGCATCTAAAACATGGATTGCATTCAACATTTAAAAAGAGAGAAAAAAATTAATTGAAAGAATATTCAATACTTTAAGGATAGAATCGCAAGTTTTGATGATTCTTGATATGTATTGCTAAGAAGAAGAAAAGAATAATTGTAATACCTCTCTCATATATGTATACAATAGGATTGTTTTATCAATAAATAATCTATACAATACAATAATCAAAAAACAAAAAAATTTCATTCACAAAATAAAAAATCAATTATTCTTCTTAAAGTTAAGATGATCCAAATTTGTATAATATATTTATATAATAAATATGATAGGAAAAGATGCTATAATTTCATAAATCTCTTTTAAAAAGAGGATAAGCTCATCATCAATGTCATGAATATGCCTAATAGAAAATGATTTTTAGCTATGTTTATTACTAACGTAAAAGTTAGTACTAGAGTATTCAAACTTTTGAGGCACTTTGTACAAATTAAATGAAAATCATAATATTGTAAAAACAGGGTAGTAATAACAGCAGGTGATACAGACACCCTGTCTGTTGTTACTATGGCATGAATTCAAATTATTATATCAATTAGTAAAAATCAATTACAAGATCATCAATATCATGAGTTTGACGATTGAGTTAATTGTAAGAATATTTATCATAACTAATAATGAAAAAGTTATTCATAACATTACGATGGTTAGTAATTAATGAATATGAAACTTTTAGATTAGATAAATACAATAAATAATGATTTAATTATTGGGTTGAAAGAATATAATAGTAATTTATCTTAAATTAAAACAACTGATATAAGGATTAAACTATCTCTTTAGCTAATATTTATCTTTACTATTCTTTTTCACATGGAACAGACATTGATACAATAAATTCCTTTTTGCCTGGATCTGGATTACTATCGTTGTCAGCATCATCAAAGAATTGAATTTCGTATTTACCCTCAACTAATCCTGATTCTGATTCAATATATGCAGATTCAGAAAATCCACCTGTACTATTGGTTGAAAAATAACCATATGTTGGAATTGATTGTGTTTCTGGATGAACTACTTTCCAACCAACATTACTATTTGGTTCAAATCCATTTACATTCATTTTCATTCCATATCCAGTAACATCACCACAACTAGGTGAGACTATAGCATTAGGTTTCAGCTGTGCATTTACATTAATAAATGCTGAAAAGGAAGAGGATAGAAGTATTGCAACAAGTATAAAACTAGAGACGATAATTTTCATAATTATTATTGTACAGCTTTAATTATTTAATTTTGCTATATATATTTTAGTTAAATAAAAATAGAAAAAAATTTAGATTTTTATATATAGTATCATTTATCTAGTTTATTAGTTATAATAAAAGCAGATAGATAAAGTGATATTAACCTTATTACAAGACATAGAATGATGAATTTACATTGACAGAAAACTCTGTCAGGCATATTGACACAATAAAAGAAATGGAAGCTATGAAATTGGAATATCAAATACGTTGCAGTCATTATGAGCTTGAATTTTTACCTGTTGATAAAAAAATAACTTGTGTTATTTGTGGAAAAAATTGGTTATTTTTAGAAGAGAGAGGATATTCAAAAATAAAATCAGCATATATAGCAGAAAAAAATAGTTTTACATCACCGGAATAAAGAATTAGAATGGATCATCTAAAACATGACCTTCAACTGTGATGTTTTCTTTTACATATTTTTTAATCTGTTCAACTGAAGAAATATTAAAAAATCTATTATTCCATTTATTAATAACTGCATCAGTAGTATTATATTCTAAAGATAGTGCTTTTCTAGATCTACAAAAAGCCTTCCATAAATTAATAATATATTCTGCATCAGTATTTGATAAATTCGAATCTAAAATGTCCATTTATAACAAGTTTCAATACAATTAGGATTTTAATTTATTGAAATAATAATATAATAAAAGTAGATTACTATATATTTAATTTTTTTTGGATGTAAAGTCTCTTTAAATAATTTAAAAAGACTATTAACATTAATACTATCGTTATAGCTATTGTTGCCTGTAATATCGAGGTAATATACAAATCTAATCTGTTATTAAAAATTACAATATCGATTGGTGCAATAAAAATTACCAAAAAGGCAGATATTGCTAAAAGTGTACACCAAATTACTCCAATAAGCAAAAATAGATTAGACATTTAAATTCTTCCACCAATGACAAAATAATATTGAATAACAATTGAAATCAATGCTAAAATTGATGAAAAAATTGCAAGTTTAAAGATTTTGATAACTAATTCATTTTCTGAAAGTGGACCATCAACTAAAAGTAGTCGTAATAGTGTAATTGGAGCTTTTTTATCTTTAGATGCAGCTAGTTTAAAATCATCAGTTAAAAATGTAGGCCTTGCTGTGATTTTTCTATGTTCCACTATCCTTTTTACACTAGAAAGAAATAGAAATGAGTTAAATATTGCAGGAAGTAATGCAATAATCGCAATAAGTTCGGATTTGCCTGTTATGGCTATTGCTCCGTACATTGCACCTAATAGCAAAGTACCTGAATCTCCTGGAAATATTTTACTTGGAAATTTGTGAAATTTGTAAAGAGCAATAGTTCCAAAAAATAAAGAAAGTGATGCTAAAAAGACTTCAATACTTCCAAATATATAGACACTAATCATCAAAGGAATACAGGCAATTAATATAAAACCACTAGCTACACCATTCAGTACATCAATAGAATTAATAGTATTTCCAACTACAGGAATAGCTATTAGAATAAGTGGTATATATAAAAGCGGAATAAAAGCATCACCAAATATAAGATTTAGATTAGTATCATATGCTCCTAATATTAGAATAGGCAAAGCAGAAATTACTAATGCAATAGGTTTGAACCAGCCTGGCATTACTTTTCTATCATCTATATAGCCTACTAAGAAAGCAATAATTGTAGTAAGCAGGATAGCAAGACTTTTTTCATTTAATGTTAATAGATAAATTACTATTAACGATATTGTAATTCCTATTATTAAAATTGGACCCGCTGGTCTTGGAATTGTCGGTCTTTCAGGTTTATGATAATCTTGTACTATACTACCTTTTTCTCGTAGAGATGTAATTGCTTTTGGCATAGCAAAATAAATAGTCAGAAACGAAATTGCAGAGGCAAATATTCCATAAATAAATACCATAATAAGTGAATTGATGTCAGAAAATATCATATAGTTAGCCACTAGTTTGTTTTCATTATTATATGTATATTTTTACTAAACGCATAAACAATTTATTTGCACAATATAAGTAAATGATTCTAACTTGATAAGCTTAGCTTGTTAATTGTCTTTTGATCTTTTTTGCAATTGACGGCCCAATTTTAGATATGTTAGATATAGTTGATTCAGGAGTAGATTTCAATATTTGAATATCAATGAATCCAGCATTATATAATGCTCTAGCTCGTATTCTTCCTACACCTTCTAACTTAATTAGCGGAAGTAATTCTTGTTTAACTCCATACTTTGTCCTAATTCGTAGATTGGATAAAGTTTCAAGAAGATCATCCCTATTGAATAATTTAGCAAACTCATATAATGCATATAATAACCAATCAGATGATTCCACAATTCTATGCATATCACCAGGTTCAACTCCTATTCTATCACTTAGATTTCTTTCACTACACTCATTAATCCATTCGTATAGAGCCAAGAAGCTCCTTGAACAGTTGTATTCATTTAAATCAAATAATAAATCATCATCAATGTATTTATTGACAAAGTTATAAAAATAATCCATATCCTTCTTCCTTAATGAAAGCTTTGGATAAAAGTCAGAACATTCAGAGATAAGATGTAAAAATTTTATAATGAAATTATTATATTCATTTTGTGTACGTTGAGTTATTGTCTTTAACGATTCATTTGTATTTATTTCATTTAATGTATCTAATGCATTTTTAAATTCTATAGCTGTAAGGGGATCTATATACAAAATAGAAGTTTTTTTTCCAAAATCAGTTGAAATATACCTCTCATTTTTTGATTTAATAAGATCCAATTTTTCAAGAGATTCTAGTGCAACATCTATTTTGAAAACGACAGTAGACTTTCTATAATCTTGTGCAAACAATGTATTTAAAAATAAATCATATAATTCTGATTTTTTCATACCGGGAATAGTAGAAATGGTACTAAGGATATGGAATCGTAAAGCCTTTTCATTAAAAAGTTTTGAATTAACAGGTTCTGGAGTTCCAAGGATATAATGATCATATAATTCTTCAGAATTCATCCCAGATTCTGGTATAATTATTGCTTCTCCAAAGGTATCATATTTTGGTCTTCCTGCTCTACCACAAAATTGTTTATATTCCAAAATACTAATTGGAATATTTGTTCCAATATCATAGTCATATCTTAAAATACTTGATAAAACCACTCTACGTGCCGGTAGATTTACTCCAGCTGCTAAGGTTGGAGTCGCAACTAATAATTTGATTATTCCTTGTTTAAATGAATCTTCAATTATTTCTCTTATGGATTGATTCAATCCTGCATGATGAAAACCTACACCTTTTGACACTAGATTGATAAGATTTTTAGTAATATCAGTATCATCTGAAATTTTTGATATTTGTAATGATAATTTTTGAGCTCTTTCTTTTTGATCTTTATCTAATAATCTAAAAACACCCTCGACAGACTTTGTAGCAAGTGATACTGCACGTTTACGAGTTTCTGCAAAAATTATAGCTTGACCTCCACTTTCCAAAGAATCAATTGCAACTGCCACAGGAATAGAATGAAAATTATAGTAAGTTTTTATTTTTATACTGGTATTATTATTCATACGAACTTTACCATTATCATATACACCTTCAAGAAGTTCAGTTGGTCTCCAATTATTCTCTATTAATTTACAATCTAACCATTCAGCTATATCTTTGGAATTGGAAACTGTTGCGCTTAATGCTAGAATTTGTACTTCTTGATAAAATTTCTTAATTTTTGTTAACATCATCTCAAGGGTTGGACCACGATCTTTGTCTCCTATCAAGTGAACTTCATCTATAACAAATAATCCTACATTGGATAATAATTCACTGTCATTTCTAATTAATGCATCCAATTTTTCGTTAGTTAAAATTACTATATCTGCATTAAGAAGATCATTACCCGGAGAATCATAATTCCCCATTGCGAGTTTTATAATAAAATTTTTCTTTTTGTCTCCTTTTTTCTTTTTTATTAAAGAATTTTTTTCAAGATTTGTATTTTTAGGAACAGTTGTTAAATTTTTATTGTTAACAAAATTAATAGAGTTTAATTCTAAAAAATCATGATATTTTTCGGTTGCCAGGGATCTAAGAGGTGTCATGTAAATCACTTTCTCTTTTTTTTCTATTTTCTTTAGAGCAGCCATAATTGCTATGAGAGTCTTACCACTGGCAGTAGGAGATGTGATAAGTAAATTTTTGCCTTTTAAAAGCCCATTAGAAATAGCTTGTTCTTGAATTGGATAAAGTGAATCATATCCAATCTCTAAAAGGATTTTTTGTAGATTTTTGTCTTTTAATGATGATAGCGTCATCCTTGCCTTATCAAATCATATAATTTTTGTTTATTATATGTTATTTTGAATCATATTATCTAATTTCTAATAAAATAAATTTGAGTTATATATGTCCTATTCATATATAATAAATATATTGTTTAATTGAAAAATAATGACAAAAATGTAATAAACACTGAAAAAACATAATATAAAATAAATTATTTATTAATAGATATCAAATATATAAGATTGAAGGAATATTTTAATGAATTGCCGGGTACCCAAGCTAGGTAAGTCAAAATGACCTTAAAAGGGGTCAGCCTCGAGATCACAAATTTAACTTGACGTGCTAGCTGATGTCCTCTTGGACTCGTGGGTTCGAGTCCCACTCCCGGCGCATCGGATGTGGGTTCTACAAAAAGGAATAAGAATAAGCAACGAGAATTTGTCTTTAAGACAAAAAGTAATAGAGACATGGTTCTGCAAAAATCACAAATAGAAGAAAATAATAACAATCTTTTTTCTTCTATCAACACTGAAGAAGAATTAGAAAGAAAAATAGATTCTATAACAAATGGACTATCTAGACCATATTTCAATAAAATATTGAAGGAATTAGCCAAAAAGAATCTAGAAAATGCAACTATTATTTGTGATTATATTATTGCAGAACAGATAGAAATAAACATACAAAATTCAACTAAAGAAAGTAAAATAAAGGTTTTAACATGGCTATCTAATCATTTTCATGATGAGAAATCATTTAGGAACATGACAAAACATGATATTCTTGATTTTCTCAATAAACTTAGAAAACCAGTAGTTGAAGATCCTGCAAGTAAATGGATTGGATCATATAATGGAAGACAGATAATTTTAACAAAATTCTTTAGATGGTTATACAACCCTGATGAATCAGATCATAGAAATAGAACTACTCCTCCATGTATGCAAGGTATAAAGCGACTTCCTAGAAAAGAAAAGACATCTTATAAACCTGCAGATATTTTTAAAATAGATAAATAGATATTAGAATTTTTGATGACAAAAAATTTTTATATTTCTAAATTATGATCTTGACAATAAAATGTGAATTACCCTTTCATTCACAACAATATGTATTATTTTTTACTATTGCTCTATTATTCTTTCTATCAATAAACATTTTAAATCATTTCGTATCCGCAGAAACTTCTAAACATCTAAGAGTGACTTTCGATTCTATTAAAGTAAACAAGGATCATGACCCGTTGGGTACAGGAGAATGGAAACTTATGGCAAATGTAAATGACAAAGGAATTGATTTATCTAGTGGAACACAATTATGGGATGCAGATGAAGGACACACCTATGACCTAGGTAAGAGTATAGATATAGTAGTTCCCCCTAATGGAAGCGTTAAGATTTTAGTCTATGGAATAGATGAAGATGGTGCCGCAATGGGCTTGAAACCTATACCCACTGAAGAATGTGAAACTCCTCCTCCACAACCTGCATCAAACGAAACTTCAGATATTGATATAGAATGTTTGCATAAAAAAGCCTGGAATGTTGTGGTATCATTAACTAATATTGATAAAAATGATTTATTGGGTACACTTAAAAAAGAATATAATTCTAATAGTAATTTTGGTATTGCAATCCATGAAGATAGATCCTCCAAGACTAATGGTGACAGCGAATCTGAAGGTGACTATACTCTGATTTATCGTATAGTGGAGACAGGCTATAAATATGAAGGAGTAGCAGGATTCATCTTACCACAAGAACAACCAGGATCTGTTCCTTTACATAGATATTGGAATTCTGAGATTAGTGATCACTTTTATACCACTGATTTCAACGAGATCAAATAATGATTCTTCAAATACTATTTTTATATAAATATTCTTTTTATTATTCATATTTTCTTTGCTATAATAAATTCAAAAGGATAAGATGGTAAAACTTTATTATTTAGAATATAATTACAATTAAAATCAGTGAGTTAAAGTTTAAATTTGAATAATAGACATTATTTAACTACATGTTGTACTTGTATATACCAGATCCTTTTTTTAGATACTATAGCATCAATATAAACAAGAATTTAAAATAGGATTAATTATGAGTCGCAATTATTCTGATTCTATTCTTAAGAAACTTTTTTCCTTATCTGGAAATATTTGTGCATTTAAATCATGTAATTCAAAAATTATTGATGAATTTGAATCAGTGATTGGAGAAATTTGTCATATAGAAGGAGAAAACCCTAGAAGTGCTCGCTATAATTCTAACATGACTGATCATCAACGAAATAGTTTTGAGAACTTGATATTATTATGTCCTACTCATCACTCTCAAATAGACAAGAATCAGGAACTCTATAGCGTATCTTATTTAAAAGAAATGAAATCTCGTCATGAAAATAAATATAAAAATAATATTTATGAAATACCTCCTAAAATTTTCGATATTGTCAAAGTTTCAGTCAATACTGATGAATATTCTCTGGAACGGGCTCATAACTATTTAAATTTATCAAAAGCATTGAAAAATAGTGAAACTATAAAATTATGGTATGAGAAATTTGAATGTATATTTAAATGGTTAAAGATTTCTTCACCGATTAAAAACCACGAAAGATTAATGTTGAATGATATATTCGAGAGAATATTACAAATTAAGGCAAATAATAATAAGAAATTTGAAGATCTCCTTATTACTTTTTTAGATAAAATTCCTGAGGATGAACAAATAATTTATATTGAAAAAGTCAAATCAGAACTTGAAAATATAGTTAATAGTGAATTTAATAATAAAAATATTAGACGAATCTATAAATACTTAAACAAATCTGATGAAGAAACTTTAACTTATCTTATAGATCATTCCGGTTCGTTTGAAGAAAATGACTTTAATAACTTTATAACAGATAATTTGAATTTACGGCAAGTCGCTGAAAATAAACAACTTTTCTTATTCTTTGAATATAAAGTTTGGAAAATGCTAGATATAGCAGAAAAAAAGAAATCTAATAATCAGCAAATAAATAACCTTAAAAACTTGATAAATCTATTTATCACTATTAATTTATAGATATTATTTGTATAAAGTTTAGTAACTGTATTATTACATCATTTGTTTCCTTTCTAACTGTTATGTATATTCTTTCACTTAAAACTAACAATTGATCAGATAGATGAGCCAATACATCATCTTTGACTAATAAATTATCTCCAATTATTATATAGTATTAGTAACAGTTGTATGTTACTCGAATATATGGTCATTCTTTCCAATGAAAAGACCAATCCACACTATACCATAGTCTTCTAAATTTGCTCCTACTACTTATGATGGAGGGCTATAGCTTTTACTATTAATAGCAATAATATGTACTCTATTACATTAAAATATTGATAACTCAAATTAAATAAATTTTTTATAATGTTTTTAATTATTTCTAAATTTTACTTATATTCTGATTTGTTAAATCACACCATCATTTGATAATTTAAAATGATATAAATTCAATATCAATTATGTTCTTTTTATTTTGTTATTAGTAAACTAAAAGTGTTAATGAATATCTATAATCTTAATAAAGAATATTGATAGTTGACTAGGAGAGAATGTAAAAATGTCTTATACAAAAGGTAAAAAATTATTGATAGTAGATGATGAATCAGATATTACTTTTACAATAAAGAATATTTTAGAAGACAGTAGATTTAAAGTAGACACATTTAATGATCCTATTTCTGCATTGGATAATTACCAAATCAATTATTATGATCTAGTAATTCTTGATATAAAGATGCCAAAAATGGATGGATTCCAATTATATGTTAAAATAAGAGAAAAAGATCCTAAAGTAAAAATATGTTTCTTAACTGCAGGTGAATTGTATTATGAAGAATTTAGAAAAACATGTTCTGAGTTGGATAAAACAATTGGTGAAGACTGCTTTATTCAAAAGCCAATCAACGCTGAAGATCTAATTAAATATCTAACTAGGATAATGAATAATAAAAATAAAGATAATGGTGGCAATAGAATGTTTTCATCAAATAAATAATAATAAAAAATTTTGCTATCTGTACCATTGTCTTCTATCTCTATGCTCTTGGCGGTTACAAAATAGAGAAGGGCTATGGCTTCTTTATCTTTTACTAATAAATTATCACCAATTTTTAAATAGTTAGGATAGCGTAATAATCACTAACAACCAAAGAATTCCAGACAAAACAAATCTCCGTCAAACCTACTAACTAGTCATAGTCTTTCCAACCAATTCACCTATTGAGAGGCTATGGCTTTTACTAATTATTGTAAAGGATTATAGAGTTTGTCATCATATGAAATAGATTTTGATATACTTTCATTCACAGCATCAATTAATTTAGATATCGATACACGTTTTTTAAGAATATTAAATTTATAATTACATTTCAAGTTAACAAAATCACTCATTATGGTTACATTTAGTTTTGGATTTATTTCTAAGAGTTTGGTTCCCATAAATAATCCAGATATGTTGGGTATTTTATCATCGATAATTAATAATAAATCTCTTGTGCAATAGACAAGATTACACTATATTCCTCTTTTTTAGCAGTTATTTCGTAGATTTGCTAAATTATGCCAGATTATCCAGAAAACCATCATTATTCAAGTCATTTACTGGACTGGAACTATCAGAATTTGATTCAATTTACAAGGAGGTAGAATCTAGATATCCACAATACGAGATAAAACGTCTATCTAAAAGAAAAAGGACAAGAAAAGTAGGTGCAGGAAATCATTTCAAACTGACAGTACAAGACAGATTTCTCATGTTACTTGTATACTACAGACTGTACATAACACATACATTATCGGGATTTCTATTTGATCTGGACCAGAGTAACGTGTACAGAGATATAAGACACATAGAACCACTAGTTAAAAGATGTATTCCATTACCTCAAAAATTGTAGAATATTACCCAGAAGATTAAGAACTGTCCAAGAAATGAGAAAAGTACCTTCCTGAATTCAAGGCATTTATAGATATAACAGAACAGGAGATACAAAGACCAAAAGACAAGAAGAGAAAAAAAGATTACTATTCAGGCAAGAAGAAAAGACATACTGTAAAGACACAACTGATGGTAAATAAAGAAGGAAAAATACTGTATAAATCAAATCATCACAAAAAAGGAAGACAGCATGACTATACCGTTTACAAGGATGAACAACCAATAACACCATTACAGGTAGAAAATGTTCTTGATTTAGGATATCTAGGATGTGAAAAAGACTTTCCTACTGTAAAGTATAGTCTACCTGTAAAGAAGAAGAAAAGAAATATGGAACTAACTGAGGAACAAATAGAGTATAACAAAAATCATTCCAGACAGCGAGTAATAATAGAGCATACTATCTGCAGGATAAAGAAATTTTGTATTATGGGTACTAAATATAGGAACAGACTGAAAAGATATAACCATATTTCAGATATTGTATCTGGTCTTGTGAATTACAGGATAATGAAGAATAGTGTATCACCGTAACTGGATATATCAGAATTAAGAATGAGATGTAGATCTAATGTAACTGCGCAAGAGATCTAATGAGTATTTATTTGGATTTTCCTTGATATGCTCATATGCTAAAAGAGGGTCAGTGAAACTAGAAACATCGTCATAACCACTCATTTTTAAGGCCTCGCTAAATATATTTAATAAATCTGGATCATCATCGATTATGGCTATGAATTTTTTTAAACATTATAGAGTATAGATTAAACGTAAAAAATCTATTTAAGCATGATTTGTATATTCTCCTCTCTTTTTTTTCTGAAAATTTTGCTTGTACAATACTATATTATACTTAAAGCAGTTAAAGAAGAACAACAACAAAAACAAAAGAGGAGGTTCAATGAGGCTCATGTATTATTATACATGTCCTCTAGTCTGGTTTTTCAGTCAAAAGAACACCAGACAGAACCCCATTAGGTTCTTAGACAATATAGTTAAAATAAGTAAATAACTAAGATTTACAAATTATTCTATTTTTTAATTAAAAAATTGGTTGAATCGTTGATTAACTTTGTTCTTCAAGTTTTAAATAATTTAGTATGGAATGTTAAGTACCAAAGAACTCCAGACAGCACAGAATTTTGCCTCACTATGTCATAGCCAGACTACAAAATGTTTGTAGGTCACATATGTCTCTCTACTACAATTGACTGGGCTATGACAATATTTTACTAATTAATTAAATAAATTATTTGGAATTATTGAATAGTATTATTAACAATTTCTTGTACTCGAATCTAATGGTCATTCTTTCCAATGAAAAGACTAATTCACATTATACCATAGCCTTCTAAATTTGCTCCTACTACTTATGATGGAGGGCTATGGCTTCTTTTCAACTATGATAAATTATCAAACTATTAAATATTTTTTTACGTATTTATTTTCAATCTAAAACATATAGAATGGATTTCACAATGCCATAGCCTCCTCTACTGTTTTGGGTTATCAGTAGAGGGCTATGGTTTTTCCAAATTCTGTATTGTTATTAAGAATCATTAATTAATTATCTTTTAAATTATTATATATTTTATTATAAGATATGTACCAATAAGGAAAAAAGGTCTGCATACACGTCATAGCCTTCTAAGTAAATTTGCTCCTAATTATAGACGGCTATGGCTTTTATCATTATCCTGGAGATTTTTTCAATAAGACTAATTCAATAAATTTCTAAAAGTTATGAATGTATCTTCCTAGATTTTTAAGAAAGTCAAAATTGATAAAATAATAATAGGACATTTAATATTTTGTAATTAAATTTTATGAAATAATAATAAAATGATAAAAAATATTGTAAGATAGAAACCTCATTTTATCTTTCTTTATATCAAACTATACTAAAGAGAAGCAGTAAAAACATACAATCTAGATTATCCCTATAGATGACTATAATATCTATTATAATTGCTTATAATTTAGGTATTCTATTTATTTATCACCTATTAATAAGTCAAGTAAAGAAAAGTCTATACTATAAACTTTATATATTCAATTTGAACTAGTTGATTAATATCTTTGAAGTTTAGTGCTAGCGTAACATCTGTAGGTTACATAATATTTAATATCATTGATATGTTATTTTAAAACAAATGGATAAATCGTCGAATGCTATATTCAGAAGTAACTATACCTTTTCTAATGAAAATGTAATGTGCAACAAAAGACGATGTAGTTGGACAGCATGTAATAATCCGCTCATGATTGAGTATCATGACAAGGAGTGGGGTGTACCTGTGCATGACGATCGCACGCTCTTTGAATTTCTAATTCTTGAGGGTGCCCAAGCAGGTCTTAGTTGGCAAACCGTTTTAAATAAACGTGAGAACTATCGCAGGGCATTTGATGATTTCCATCCGTACAAAATCGCTCATTATGGGAAGGAAGACGTAAATCGACTTCTTACTGATTCCGGGATTATCCGTAATCGCTTAAAGATCGCATCTACGATCCAGAATGCCAAAGCGTTTTTGAAAATTCAAAAAGAATTCGGTACCTTCGATGCCTATATCTGGCAGTTTGTAGATGGCAGGCCGATCAATCACAAAATCAAAACAATTAAAGATATTCCAACCAACACTAAGGAGTCCGATACAATGAGCAAAGACTTGCTTAAACGCGGTTTCAAGTTTGTTGGATCCACCATCTGCTACGCCTTTATGCAGGCAGTCGGTATGGTAAACGATCATGAGATAAAGTGTTTCAGATAAAGAGTATTGAAAAAAGACGCTATATACACTTATTTATAATGATTCTTCTATACATTACAAAAATAAGGATAATTGACATTCACTGTAGAGAAATAGAAAAACCTCTGAACTGTGGAGAGCGTCACTATGTCTGGAATATTCTCCAAATTGGAAAGCATATCTATTTTATAGAAAATACTTCTGTTTATGGATGAAATGCTACCCATTCAAACCAAAAGCCTTGATCCATTGGAAGTCTTTTTAATTGTCTATTTTCTAATGGCCCAGAGATAAATTTACCATCAAAATTTACTTCACTGTTTGTTACTTTGTCTATTAAAGTATTAGTTGTTTCATTGTAAAACAAATCTACAACACTCTTTTCATCTTTATTCTCATTATCAATAACTCGATCAAATACTCTAACCATGAATGGTTGTAACGAGACTAATGCAATTTTATTATCTTCACCACCAACATCATTTATTATTTTTTTAGTTTCAATATCTTGCAGTTTGTATGCTTTATACTGATTTTCATTTTCTAACCCTATTACGATCTCTTTTAATGCTAATCTTTTATCATCATTGGCTACTGGAAAAAGAATCAAATCATTTGAATAATAGTCTCCATAAGGATCTGCTCCGTATGGTCTAATGGATCCTGTATCTCTTGATAAAACTCTTTTCTCATTGTAGTGATTACTGTTATTATTCATGACACATTTACCTCTAGTAGTTATCTGAAATTTCCTTCTCTTCTTTCATCTTCAACTAAAATTTTGTTATTCTTTAAAACTTTGACATCTTTATACAATCTTAAAATAGATATCAAAGTTATTGTAGATATTATTATTAATCCAACATATGATAAAATATTTGAATACTTGATCATAAATACTGATACTCCATTTCCAAAAATAAATGACAAATAAGAAAGTATGAAAAGCCAACTACCACAACACCCTAAAGGAACCAAGGAGAAAAATGAGAAAAAGGAACTTAATACTGCTCCAAATCCATTTCCAGTACTTGAAGAATGTAAAAAATTTTTTTTCTTGTTATTTTTAATCTTGCAGTTATTACTATTAATAACTTTTTTTCTATATGATATAACAAATCCTTGAATTCCTGTTCCAATGGCCAATCCAATAATTATAGGAGAGTTTACTTGAAGTACAGCAGATATAGATGCTGTAGCAGGCAAGTTAGGAGTAGTAAATACTACTATTAATAAATAAGAAATAATAGTTATTGAACTGATAATACCGCCCTGTAATATTGATTTTTTTACTACACTATTATTTAGATGTCTTAATTTGTATATATTAGATCTTTTGCGTAATTAGGAAGGAATCAAAATATTCTGAAAATTAAATTAATTTTATAAATTTAATAAATTTAATAACATTATTCTCTTTTATCTTAGATCAGATATGTAATATTTTACATGGTTACTAATTACGCAATAGATCTATTGTATAGGTTAATCATGATATATGCAAATACAAAGATCTTTTATTTAACAAGATATTTCAATAGTTCAAAAATATCTTTAACAGTTTAATCTTAAAAATAATAAAAAATGAGAGAGGATTATAAGATTTCAAATGCTTTTCATTTTATTATTTGCTTATGTGTTTTAATACTGTTTGTTGATCAAAGAATGGACAATTAACAACATGCTTTCCTTCCATGGCGGGAGTAATAGTCAATAATTCTTTTTCTCTTGCATCATTGAGATCTGCTAGTGTTTGCAGTAACTTTGCTTGTGTTGGATTATTCCACTCTGCAAAGTTTATTCTCCACATTGGACTGTAGTTTTCATCAGTAGGACTTGCATGTCCTATACCTGGCTGAAAACCCATAGGTCCAGTACCATTTATTCCATTTGTAAATTGAGTCAAGTCTACCGCAGATGATGTAGCAGCAAGTTTTTCATCTGAAGGAGCAAAGACAACTCCCATCATGTTTGCAGGCATTTCAGGAACTACATCAGTCACAATATAATATATTATGCTTCCATCAGGACCCCAACCTCTATGTGCAACAAATGTAACAACCATGTTTTCTATATCAATTTTTGTTACTTGGCCTTCTACATATGTTGTTTCGTCATTAATTTCTCCTTCTTTGATCATTAATTCTCCACCATCCCATTTTACTGCTGGCTTGTTGACTACAACATTGGCTTTTTCTATCTTTAATTGTCCATTATTTTCTGCTGCTAAAATCTCATCTACAGATTTTAATTCTTGTGCATTTTCTTGATTAATCCATTCTACTGTATTTAGTTGATACAGTGGATTATATCCATTATCACCAGGTTTAGCACTTAATACTGGAGGTTGAAAACCAAAGAGTCCATCTCCATTAATTCCATTCTTAAAGACATAAGCCTGTGCTAAAACATCTGTTGGTGTTTTTGATAAAACTGGAGCAACATTGGCTTTAAATCCTGTCTTGTTTGTTATTAAATCAGCAGTTTCTTTATCTGATGCATCAGTTGCTATCACATACATCTCTTTTCCATTTACATATCCTTTGATTAAAGGAATATCAATTGGTATGTTGGCTGCATATAGTTTTAATACGGAACTTTGATCAGATTGAGCATATACAATTTTGTTTGTTAGTAATGGACTTGCAATCATGAGTAATGAACCAATAATTGCAAACGCCATTACATTTGAAAAAATTTTTACATTTCTTTTATTTGGTAGTAGATTTTTCATTGATTGAAAAATAAAATTGATGTATAAAAGTAATAACTTGAAACATCCAAGTTATTATTGAACATGTAAATTTATTTAATTTAATTTATAATGAGTTGCTGCTTATCAAAAGTTTTCCAAGTGTTGTAATTTTAGTTGAAATTTTATTTCTTTCTCCTTTTTCTATATCTACCAATCCCAATTCTACGAGTCCTTTTGCATCTTATCCTTGTACATGATAACTTAAAAGTGGTTTTCCAAATCCTGAAATCTTTTCAAGTTGGTCTAAACTTTCAACCAGATCCTCCTACACTATCAATAGCCGTAAGAATTTTCTTCTTTGCATCTGATATAATTTCATTATAACTAAGTTTCAAAACAGGCATCATTAATGGCATTGTATGCGTATAATCCATTCCAAATGCTTTCACACCATGTATAAATGCTGTAGAAAGTGCAGCACAACCCAGTAACTTGTCGCCGCAACTAACATTTATCAATATATCTTCAAATTCATTACCATTTAATTGTAATATTTCATTTATTCTATCCATTGTATCTCTAATTACATTCTCTTTAGTAACTAAGGTAATTGTTATTGGAAGACCTAATATGCTTTTAATCCTTCTTGAAAATTCTTCGGCTTTATTTTTATCCTCATGAAAGCAAATCAGTATTAGTTTGTGAATAGGAAAATTTTTGATACCAAATGCTATTGCATCTTGACCTTCAGTACCAAAAGTAGCAATCTGTAATGTCTTCAATTATTTTAATTTCCCTTGATGAAATTATAAAGTATATCTCTAACTGTTCAATTTTTAGTTAAATAATGAATATTATAATAGCAGAGTATTCAATTTTATTCTTAATACTTTTATCTTTTAGTATTAGTATTAGTTATTCTACATATTATTGAAAATTTTTAATCTATTTGTATATACTCGTTAGATTTTACTATTATTGTTATTCTTGTTCTTATTAGAATCTTTTTTATTATTTTTTACATATTCTTTTAATATTTTTTTTACTTTTCTTCTTTGTCTAAAATCTTTAATTAATCTCATCATTATAGGACTTAAAGCCATGCCTAAAATCATACCCAAAGTCATATCAATTAGTGATACCATGTAAAGATATAGCCAAGTTAATGTAATAAGTAAAATGGTTTTTATTAAAAAATTAAAGATTAATGATATTTAAATTATTGATTATATCTAAATTATCATATCTTTTTAAATTAAAAAATTTTTAATAGTTAAAGTGAATTCAATGAATTATCATATTTGCACTAAAATGGAAATTTTCCCAACAACAACATTTTTCAAAAATACAATTAGGACATTCAAATGGCGATTGACTTACTTTACAATCTTCTATATCACAAATACAGTCAGCACATTTCAAAGTAAAACAAAGATAGATTTCATAGAATATAAGATTTTAATTCTTGTAACAAATTACAAAATATAAATTAGCAGGTTCTTCGTAATCTTCAATTATATTTTGTATTTTAAAATTATCATTAATAAAAAATTTTATATCTTGTTTTGTAAAAAATCTAATTTGAAAACCATTAATATCATAAATATTTTCTGCTGCTTTAGTTCCTTTCTTATACGTAATATCTTTGTCATGTCTGACAGAAAATGATAATGTTCCTTTATTCTTAAGGACACGTCTTGATTCACTAAATAAAAATTTTAATTCATTATCAGTAAAACCCATGTTATAAAACATATGCGAATAAACAGCACCAAAATGATTATCGAGAAAATGCAGTCCTTTTACTGCATCGATATTCTTTAACTTTATATCAAGATTCATTCCTTTTGATTTTATTCTCAAATTTTCTATTGCTACTTTTGACGAATCAATAGCATGAACTTCTAATCCTTTTGAAGCAAAAAATAGAGAATCTCTACCTTGACCACATCCCAATTCCAATACTTTTTGAATCTTATTCTTGACAAATTCTTCATAACATATTAAAGCAAATTTACTTGGCTCGTCACCAAAAAATGATGAATCATTAGAATAAATCTTATTCCAAATGTTGTTCATTAATAGAAACTATATTAGAATTACCTTTTACCTTTTTTTATATTGCATATATAGGTAGAAGTTCTTTTTACTTTTTAATAATCTTAAATATTATTTCAATTGAAAGGATTTTTTTATAGTTACTTTAATATATTATTCTGAAAAAAATACATTTTATTATAATAATTAAAAAGAGATAAACAATTTAAGATAAAAAATACAAATAAAAATAATAAAGTTAAAAGATTAGAACTTTATAAAAAGATTATATTAGATTAAATTGATAGATGTTCCCGTTAAAAAGATTAGAAAAAATACATGAGGAACTACATCGCTATTATTTACAAGTTATTACTTATCAAAAAGAACAAGATCCAAATTACCAAGATATTGCAACTAAATTGTCAAAGAATATGTCAGAATTAGAAAATATTATTAAAAATATAAAAAAATACAATATTAATAACAAAAATAATCCATTAATTCATATAATAAATAAATAAAATTCTTATTTTTACATTATAATAAATTAAATTTAAAATATGTTTTTAGACATAAATATTTTAATACTCGAAAGCAGAACCCACATTTGATGGATAAGGGTTCGAGTCCCACTCCCGGCGCTGAATCCTCATTCGTATCCAATTTGCTGAATTCATAAAGAGATTTTAACATTAACTATAAATCAACTTTTGCCTTTTTTCTTGCCTGTTATTTTGTAAAAGATATTATAAAATGATGTTATAATATAACTTTATCAAAATATTAATCGAATAACTTCTAGTATTTGGATTTTTTAATTTTATATTAATATCTTCTTCTATTTTTCATATCTGTGTTGCACATCTATGAAAATCGATAATATGATGTAAAATTTTAACAGGAATTAATTAGCAATATGGAATGTTTTTATAAATATGGATTCATATTTTTGATTAAATTTAGCGAAAACCATAGTTGCGCAATAAAGCATAAATTATTAATATAAATCTGAATGATATAAGAAACGTCAACTGAAAATTAAAAAATATTGATATACATTTGATAATTCCTTTTGACTTTAGGTAAAGACAGCTATTTTAAGTGGCACTGTGGCTAATATGACAATAGGTTCAGCTGTTTTCAATAATGCTAGAAAATCAAATTGCTGTTTTCTCAATTATTCAAATATTAAATAGTCTCTAATAATAGTAAGATCCTTTATTTATTATCTTTATATGCTTCGTTAAAAAGCTTATTTTGATTGTATTTATATATAATACTTATAATATCAACATTGAACCAAATCCATATTGGTTGTTCAGGCTGGAGTTATCCAGATCCTCCAGACATGGGAGGATGGACCAAAGTATTTTATCCCAACAGTCAAACAAAACGTCTTTCCTATTATTCTCAATTCTTTGATACAGTAGAAATGGATTCTACATTTTATGAAAAATTCTACAAGGATATGACAAAATATACATTTATTGGGATGGATAAGGCAACACAAAATAATAATAAGAATTTTGAATTTTCTATAAAAGTTCCTGAGACTATTACACATATAAAAAAATTAGATGTAGAGAAAGGAGCAATAGCATCATTTGAAGAATTTCTAGACAAGATATCACCTCTGAAGATAGCAAATAAACTTGGTGCTATTCTTATACAGTTACCTCCTAGTTTCACTGTTACTGATTTTAAAAATACTGAGAATTTTCTTGATAATTTGCCTTCAGGATATCAGTATGCAGTAGAATTCAGACATCCATCATGGAATACAGAAGGTCCATGGGAAATGTTAAAACATTATGATATTGCAGCAGTAATGACTGATTCACCAATATCAGACAACCTCCAATTTCTATCAGAAGGTTACAATAACTTCAAAAAACCACTCATTTATTCGATTTCATGGAAGAGATTCAAGACACAGATACAATTATCTTTATTCTACAGAAGAATTGAAACCATGGGTTAATAAGGTAAAAAAAGAAATAATTAGTAAAACTGATAATACTCTACTAAGAATTTATTTCAATAATCATTATGGTGCTAAAGCAGTTATCAATGCATTTGAATTTAAAAAAATGTTAGGAATATCTCTATCTAAAAGAGAAACAAATGCATTAATATTTGCCAAGAGTTATTATTCAAGACCTCCTTCTCCTTTCTACTTTAGATCATATTTAGAAATTTGTTTTTCTAATTGTTGGATACATTTAGAAAAGTCAGAGATTTAGCTTTCCTTGAATTATATTAAATAATAAACCCGCGAATGTAGTTGCAGGGTTCGAGTCCCAACCACAATTAACTCTAAATTTAATAGTAGATTTAAAATTAATTGTAATCTAATATCAGTTTATAAAAAAATAATATAATATAATGAATCGTCATTCCAGCCATTTAGGCATTTTAAATCAAAATTATTAAATCAAAAAAACTATTTTTCGGTAATTGTGTAATACATCAACAAGATTTGTATAAGCATAATATTATAATAAGATTCTACGGAATGGATTAAAAAAAACATATAATTATTGTAGGCTAAAATTAGCATCCACCATGTCCTTTAAGACTATTAGATATGTTATAGAAAAATAGTTGTCGTTCTTCTTCTTATTGTTAGTGCAGTCCTTGTTGTTGTCTTGTTTTTATTTTCTCTCTTAATACTTTTTTACTGCTTCTCGACCTTAACCATACTTTAATTTAGTTATTATTTTTGCTTTGCCATAAACCAAATGTATTTTGTTGCTGATCTTGTATTGTAGCATAAAAGCCTTCAGGTATTTCCTTTTTGTCGACTACCACCTTTGCACCTTGCTTTTGAGATTTAGCTATAAAGTCATCTATTGACTCTACCATAATATAAAATGTAGGAGTTTGATTATCTTCTCTTTTTGAAGTTATTGCTCCTTTTATTCCCGCATTTTTTATTAACCAATAATTTTCTCCCTCTTCTCCTCTCTTCTCCACTTTTCTCGTATTCCCAACCAAACATATTCGAATAAAATTTTTTCGTCTCGTCAATGTTGTCTGTAGGTATTTCTATATATCCTATTTTATTATTAACAGAATTACTCATGATTCTACTATTCCCTCTTATTTTTTATTATACTCTGTAGGTCTCGACTTCTTATGCATTAGAAACTGAATTTGGTTCTAGTTTCTGTTTTACTGTTTGTGCTGCTTGTTGCAAACCTTGTTGTATCTTGTTCTTTGCCTGATCTCCTGAAAGAAAATTGGCAATTTTTCCTGTTGTAGGAAATTCGTAGTCTATCACATGTCTTACATGTGTATTGTTACCATTTCCTTTCTCAAAAATTTGAATACTTTTCCATTGCTTAAATGGTCCTTCTTTCTGTTGAGTTACTAGTCTTTTATTTTCCTCTTTTTCAGTTACTTCTAAAATCATTTCATCTTTTCTTCCCATATATTCTCCTTTTACTTTCATTTCTGAGCCTTCCTCATTTTTAGAACCAGATAATGATTCTGATTCTTTTACAATATCTTGTGGCCATGCTTGTTTTATGTTATCTGGGTTGGTATAATATTCATATACTCTGTCTACTGGTGCATTAATATTTATTTCATATTGAAGTTTCATAAGGAAAAGGTCTCAATATCCTTAATAATAGTTATATAATAAATTTCAAAAGAGTTAGGCTCTAGGATTCTACTACTTTTGCTAATTAGATCATATACAATTTATAATTTAGTAATAGATAAATAAAATATGAAATTCTGATAGTTAATCATATTTTACAAAATCCATTGATAAAATTGAATAATTAAAATTTGAATGATCATAATTTTATAAATCTTGACTAAACCTATTTAGATAATTTTGAAATAAAGATAGAAATTAAATGTTATTTATATAAGAAATTTATCAAATAAATTGAATATTATTATTTTAATTCAAGAATACATTATTAAAAAAATATCATAATAGTAACTAATATTATAGTTGGCACTAGATGTTATAACTAGTGGATAGATTATAAACAGAAAGTGAATAAATACAATATTATATGGTATATATTAGAATAAAAAAAGTAAAAAATATTGATTATGCATATATAGTTGAAAGTAAATGGAATAAAGAAAAAAGAACATCTCAACAACTTACAAAGCAATATTTAGGTCCATTAGCTCAAATAAATATCAATAAAATTCCAGAAGAATATCGAAATGAATCAACAATTATAAAATTTTTAGATTCCCATGATTCTTAATTTTGAAAAATCTATGGAATTAAATGAATCATTAAAAGATACACTATTTGATTGAAAAGCTAAAAAATTATGAAATAGATGAATTGTTCAATATATACAATA
>CAWIYT010000322.1:0-5544 GCA_963840085.1 uncultured Nitrososphaerales archaeon | reverse complement strand
TCCAATGTAGAGATATCAGTACTTGTATTTAGCTTTTATTATTAGAAACTTATTATGTTTGAAAATTAAAAAATGAAATTTTATTAAATATTCAAGTTTATACCTGAGAGTTCTTCCTCCATTTTCCTTTTTTTATGGGTATTGATTATATCATCTGCACCCTTCTGTTCCAATGATGTTTTTGTAATTTCTTCTAACTGTTTTTCTTGTTCTTTTTTGATTTTCGACGCTTGATTTTTAGTTCATCCATTATACTAACCTCTATACCAAAACAACTAGGATTACAATAAAAATGGTTAGTTTACTGCTTATTAAGCAGTTACCGTTAGTGGCTTTTCTTCTTGATTAGGTTGTTTTTCTTTTTCCAGTTTTTTATTTGGAACTACTTCTTTTTCAGGAATTTCATATCCTTCACACATAATATTCATTTTATAGCTTTCATTTTTTATAAAGGTTTGAGGAAAATTATCTTGAATAAATATGGTTATTGTGCGTAAAAATTAGATTTTCTGGATGCAATAGATATGCGAACTTATGTTAGGTAGTATGATGTAGATTATATAAGAGACGACTAACTATTTTTAAGCAATCAAATCAATTAAAGGTTTGTAATTTTCAATCGTTCTACTTTTTCAATATATTATGTTTTTTAATTTAACAAATTTTTTATAGTATCTATGAGGATAAAAATCATTTAAATTAACTAAACAATTCCTATATTATTATAATTTACGCGTGTGACATTATTTTATAGAGATAAAGTAACTTTAATAATCACCTGTGCTTTATATTTTATTGTAGGGTAAGATAAATAGAATTGAAGATGTTTATTTATTCTACTGGGGAAAAAGCACCTGTTACTGCAACTTATAAATTTACAGGACATATTGATAATACTTCATGTCAGCCCATCATTGAAGACCAAAATATAACATTATTCGCTAGAGATACGTTTCCACCTTGCAAAAGTTGTAAAGTTGGTGTTTATTGGGGTATCTAAGAGACTAAAAGAATGAACTTACTAATATCGTTTAATGATGCAGTTGTATTTTTATCCTAATATTTGGATTAGTAAAATAGACATAAAAAAAATTATTAGTATCATAAAAAAGGAGATTAGGATTGTTGTTATGCTGATTGTCAAAACAGGTTTGAAAGAAATACACTATTTCCTTCTAGTATTATTAACTTGTTGTTATTTGTGGAAACTCGGAATTTCCAGGATTATTGCTGATGTTTACCGGCGTACCAAATGGTTGAGCATTAGTTATAACAAAGATATCATTGTTGCCAGGAGTGTCATCGAACCATGTAACATAGACATTGTTACCTGATACTGCTATTTGTGGATTTTGAGAATCTCCAGTATTGTTGCTTATGTTTATTGTACCCAGCCCTTGGCTTGCTCTGAAGAAGATATCAAAGTTGCCAGGAGTGTTATCTCGCCATACAACATATGCATTTGAGACATTAACAATGTCAGAGGCTCCAGGAGTACCTTGGGTACCATTAAATCCTGGCGGGCCTTGTGTGTCTTGTGGACCTGTTTGATTATTATTATTATCTTTTCTATCTCTATCATTATCTTTATCATCAAATTTAATATGTTTACAAAATTCCACAGAACTTACAAAAAATCCTTCCAATGGACCTGTTCTACACTCATATTTTTTGTCGTCTGTTGGATATGTGCTATAACTGTCATCTTCATAAGCACCATCATACTCTTGTGCTTTTACATTTGAAAAAGTTATGCTATTGAATGGAACTAAAATTATCAACGACGTCATCAATAATGTACTGATAGTAATCGCTGCTACCTTATGCATATTTGTTAACTAACTTTCTAATTATTCCTGTCATTGGAAGCAGTTCATAAAGAGAAAATTAAATAGAAATAGATGAACCCGAGAAAAGTACGGGCCCGTCGGGAGTAGTGCCCTCCATGTAGTAGGGTTCTATTACATCGTATTTAGCTTTTATCGTTAGAAACTTATTTCAAGATAACTTTTGAATATAGATAAATTTTTATTCAGATTCGGTGGAATGAATGTTGAAATTTCAATACAATTCGATTAACATTTTTAATTTCATATGCTTCTTTACATAATTTTTTTGTGAAAATGAATTTAAAAAATATTGTTATTGTTTGAGTGGTAGACTGAATGTAAATGTTGAACCTACACCTTTATCTTTTTCAGTGTTATTGGTCGCCCATATCTTTCCACCATGCATTTCAATTATACTCTTACAAATAAATAGTCCTAAACCTGTTCCTGCTATAGGGGATTTAGTAGCAAATTTTGTAAAAAGTTTTGGCAATATCTCTGGATGTATTCCAGTTCCTGTATCTTTTATACTAACAAGGATTTCATCATATTTGTCATTTGTATTATCTTTTTTTCTTTCAACAATAACAGTAATACTACCTTCCTTTGTAAACTTGATGGCATTGTGTAACAAGTTATGAATGACTTGACTAAGCCTATTCCTATCAGCTTCTATAATTATCTCATCATTTTTATCATTAAATTCTAAAAAGAAGTTTATATTGTTTTTATTTTGTATCGTTTGCTCATACTCTTTCAAGACATCTGTTATCGTTTCCTTGAGATTGAACTTTTCTTTATTTAAAAAGAAAGAACCACTTTCAATACTAGCAACATCTATTAAATCTTCTGTGAGCTGCTTAAGTCGTTTTGAATTTCTGAGAATAATATTTAGCAATTCCTTATTTTTTTCTATATTGTTTATTCCTTCTTGCTGAAGTAATTCAGACAGGGCAATTATTGGTTGAATCGGTGTTTTTAGTTCATGCGCTGCTACATTTATGAATTCATTCTTTAATTGGTCTTTATATTTTAGTTCTTCATTTGCTTTTTCGAGTTCCTTTATTAATTTATCTTCTTTTTTGGTATTTTTGATAAAGTTCAACATGTAATTGAAGGAATTACTTAGAACTGAAAGTTCATCATGATTATTGCCTTTGTTTTGAGCTATTACATTCAGTGTGCCTCTATTTACTTAAGATAGTGTAGAAGTTAAAGAAAGTATGGGTTTTAATATCTTCCTGGTAAGGTAAATGTACAAAAGCAGCAATAACTGCAATATCTAAGATTATAAAGACTCTTTGATTAAACAATAAATTCTCTGAATTACTTCTTACATATTCACCTAATTTTGTAACTAAAATATCTGATAAATTTACTAAAGATTGTGCTTCTGTTTCTAATAATCTTTGTGTTAATTTGTCTATTGAACCCATATTTTCATCGCTTGTTTTAATTATATTATTTGATATGATTATTTTAAGTGAATTCCATTTCTGATATACCTTGTTCCAGTCATTTAAAAATTCTACCTGTAAGGGCATTAAATCGATACTTCCTGCTTTGCCACCTTCTCTTAATACCAAAATGTTTGACTCCAATTGATTTATTGCAGAGTTGATTTTAGATACATCTTTAGTACTATCCTCAAACAAATATTTTGATATATCAAACATTAAATTAGATGTAAGAAACCGATTCTTTCCTGCAATATTTATTGAATTTCCCAAATATGTTATTTGTGATTGATAATAAGAAAATATAATGAAACTAGTAATAACAAGAATAATTTGAATAAAAACAAATAGTACTATTTTTGAACCTAACTTTGAACGAATCAATTGAAAATTATTAGTATAGTAATTTAATGTTGACATTTCAAGTTCAAAATTTTAAATAATGAAGTGTGGTTGTTCTAGTTGAAATTGGTGTTTGTTTTTGCGCAAGCCTTCACATTATCACGTGTTTGTTCTAGTGCTGTATTGTATACTCTCATATTTGATGCTAGAGCGTTATGGCTAGTATTTAATAGATAACTTGTAAAGTTATTAACCATTATTGCATAATTTTCAGCAATTCTTTGTGGATTATACAAATCCCATACTCCGTTGTTATTGCCACTATTTTTTACTACTTGTGATTGAAAAGAGTCTATTACTTGTTTTTGTGCTTCAATAAAGCCAGAAGCAATATTTTTTATAGTTTGAATAGTTTGTTCTTGATATTCAGCAATCCTCTGTGTATATAGTGGAATCTCTCGTGTAGCTTCATCAGTTGTTCTTTTTATATTATTTAAGGTGTTGTCTAGTGTCTTGTTTATTGCGTCTTGTTGTTGATTTAAGGTGTTAGTTGTTCTTTCATTGAAATTAGTGTTAGTATTGTTAAATTTAGTTATATTTTCTTTTGTTGACATGTATATATATAAGTCACTAAGGTATATAACCGTCTGTATTAATGACTATATAGTAGCCATATTTGTTTATTTGTAATTAATTTATTTATTTGTGTAATTTGATGTAATATATTCAGAATAACAAAAATAACAAGCAGAATATTTAGGTATTAGAGACAAATGGGAGTAATACCGATAGCGGTACTAAAAATAAGAGTATAATGTTATAGTAATAAAGAGAAATAATGAGTCTATATTTTTATTATTTTAAGATTTTTTTTATAGTATTTGTGAATATCTTTCTATCAACAGGTTTTTTCATTATATATTCTTTTGATATTCCTGGAATTATGGTTGAAAATTCATCCAATATATCTAAAGCTGTCACAAAAAGAACCTTAATTGTTGGGTCTATTGATTTTATTTGCTGATGTAATTGAAATCCATTCAAATTTTTCATTCGAATATCAAGTATTACTAATAAATCTTTAAAATTCAGAATATTTCTAATGTAGTTCATGGCAAGAGAGGGGTCGGTAAATGCAGTTACATCATAATCATGGTCATCTAAAAAAGTCTTATAAGTAAAAAGAACATCTTTCTCATCATCAACCAAAATTATCCTTTTGTTATTATTGTTTAAGTTCTCAGTAGAAGAAACTAATTGTTGTTCATCAAAGGAATTTTTATTATTAAGCCCAAAAATATTTTTTCTTTTAATCTTATATAGAGAATATCTATTATTTTCTGTTATTTGATAATTAATATGATTTATAAAATCATAATTGTTTAACATACCAGAAAAAGATTTTAAAATTCTGTAGAAATTATCTCCAATAATTAGCTCATTTGGAATAGATGAAGAAGAAGTGTTTATCTTTGAACATAGATTTATAGTTGTTCCAAATAAATCTATTTGACTATAATCGCCTACTAAAGCTAAATCTAATACACCATAATCTATACTAATTCGATAATTAAATGGTGGAAGTTGTTGCTTTGATAATTCTTGATTAATACTATGTCGTTCATCTAAAATTTTAAATCCACATTCAATAGCCTCTATAAAGACTCCTACATGATTAACATCAGTAGTTTTGGGAAAGTAAAATAATAAACAGTCACCAATATTTTTTATAACTTTTCCATTATAATTTTTAATTATTTCTGATACTGAATTTATAAATGTAGAATAATATTTTCGAATAGCTTCTAAATTATCCATTGTGATAGTATTTTTAGTTGAATCTACCAAATCAATAAACCCTACACAACTCTTTATCGAATCACCAGAAAATCTAATACCTTTAGAAGAAAAATTTT
>CAWIYT010000321.1:0-8101 GCA_963840085.1 uncultured Nitrososphaerales archaeon | reverse complement strand
TATTATGATATAGAAAAAGACATAAAAAAAGGTAAAAAAGAATGAGATAAATAGCGAATAGTCTACATAATACATCGTATTCCTTCTTATTTATCTAAAAAAATTATAAAATTATAAGAAAATGAATCTTATCAATATTTTACTATATCTTAATTTTTTACAATTGAAATATTTTTGTTTATATAGTTTCTTAAATTAAGGTTCAGTAATATAATATTTCAAGTTTTTGTTAAGTTATGGCTATGTAGAAACCATCACCATAACAACCAACTTTACCATCCTGTGAACATTATATGCTATACACCTAAAGACTAATTCCCTGTTCTGCAATCGTATTAGTCTAGATGTTACATGTTCTCCAAATAACCTCTTTATCACTGATACAATAGTTTCATCTTTGTTTCTTTGATTGTATAAAACCTTGTTGTAACCACGTTTCATCTCCTTTCTCTATATCTGCCTTTTGTTTTCCATATGGACACATTCTCATACCTTGATGGTATAATACTGAATCCGTTTAGTTTCTCTCTAACCAGTATATGGTTATCCTCACTGTCATATCCTTTATCTGCTACAACTACAGATAATGGATTTATCTTTGATACCTTTGTTATTATCGGATTAAAATCTATATTATCACGTCTTGTAGGTGTTCTTCTTACATTGATATTACATATTATTTGTTTTAGAACATCTGTTCCAATTGAAAGTTTAGCAGTATTTCTTCCTTCTCTTTAATTTGGCCCTATTTGTATAGTATTCTGATGCATATGTTATTTTAAATCCAGTTGAATCTATTTCAGTAAATATGTATGTCTTGTACCTGTAAAGAGGATAAATCATGATATTATTTTGCCAAGCATTATGATATTGATTCTATCAGTAAATTTTTGCAGTGTTGTATAATGTGGTATTCTTGATAATTGTAAAAATAATCTCAAATAGTATGCTTCAACAAGCCAGTCTGTAAACATCCTATAGATTTTGCCTTCATATTGTCTTATTGTAACTAGTACTATGTGTTACCATACTGTGTATATGTGGTTGTTCTTTTTATGAAGATATAATGGAATCCTACAATGCTTGAGAATACGTATATAGCTGATCTGATAATCTAACATATTCGGACTGTTTGCTCAATATTGTAATATAGAAAGTAGTTAGCTATCATGCTTTCTACAAAGCCTTAAGTTATATTACAATTCAAAATTACTTTAATATAATAATAAGACATTCTCCTCTCTCTTTGTTATAAAATATCATTATGAAATAAGTTGTAGCAAACTATAATAAATAATACCGAAAGTTTATTTTGGAATCAATTCCACATACTATCTGGAGAATGCTCATGCAAGGTGATAATACCCATTCTCCGGATTAATAATACAAAATAATTCACTTTTAACAGATATTATTTGTCTCTCTCTTCAACTATCTTTATAGAATTTATAATATTATTTTCTTTTAATCTAAGTGAATGAGATTGAAAAAATATCAGTAAAAAAATAAAGAATAATTCATATATTATATCTGTCATATTGTTATAATATTCTCCTTAAGATGGTGATAAATTCGTAGTTCTTATTTAGACAAATTCTTAAATTATAAAAGGAAATTAACTAATAAGGTAAAAATCTAGTTAATATAATAATTATATTCAGAATTTAATTTTCCTGTAATCTCAATAAGATACCCGCTCAGTAAAGAGTAGTCCTCTTATCTACGTTACAAGGGATTTCATATACTACTACAGATAATTCCTAGGTAGTAATCCATTATCATCCGGTTCGCATATGATATATAATACAGAATCTTTATACTTTATAAGAATTGAAGATAAATTATTTTATATTTTAAGTATTATATTTAAATTACTAGTAATAAATATCTTTTACAATAAATCAGTAATTAACTAAATATTCTAATAATTGTATCAAAGGATAAAATAATTTGTTTTTCATATATTCTTAATATGTTATTTCTTCCTTCTGATATGCTTTCTTAAGCCACACTGGTGTAATTATTGTTGTCACAGCCACCATAACAATAATTGCAGTATAGACATCTCCCGATACAACTCCTGATGTTGCACCAACTCCTGCCACAATTAAACCCACCTCTCCTCTAGATACCATCCCTATTCCAACTCTCATAGCTTTGCTTTTGTCTTTTTTAAGAAAAATCAATGATGGTAATCCACAACCAAGAATCTTAGTGGCTATTGCTACAGAAACAAGTATTCCTGCTATAAATAGTACATCAAGATTAATTCCTCGTAAGTCAACTTGTGCACCAATTATAGCAAAAAATAAGGGAGCAAAAATAATTTGTAATTTGTGGACATATTCTTCTACCTGTTTTATTAAGCGCGTACTAGCAACTGCCATTCCAATTGCGAAAGCGCCAACAATAGGAGAAAGTCCTACAAGAGCAGCAATTCCAGCACCTCCAAAAAAGATTGCAGTCGTAATTCCTTCTATACTTCCTTGAGATTTCCACAATCTTTCTCTATGAAGTATTCTTGGAACAATTAAAATTGAACCTACCAATAATGCTACAAATAATCCTAGAATTTTTAAAATTAGGAAAGTGATTTCTATGATATCTGGAGTTGTATTACCTGTTTGTACCATAGTAAGAACTACGGATAAAACTGCTATTGCTAAAATATCATCAACTATGGCAGCTCCCAAAATCAGTCGAGCTTCTTTTGTTTGCATCTTTCCTAAAGATGTCAAAACTTGAATAGATATTGCTATACTAGTAGCAGTCAATGCGGTAGCAATTAAAAGTGTTTCAAGTGCATCTAAACCATATAAAGAAAATACAAAATAACCTACGAAAAATGGGACAATGACACCTAGTGCACCTACTGTAAATGAACTTACCCCTCCTCGCAGAAATTCTCTTGGAGTGATTTCTAATCCAGCAACAAAAAGAATAACTATTGCAGCCAATTCGCCTATATGTTTGATTGTTTCATCGAGAATAACTAATGGTTCTCTTCCATTAAATAATGGCAATCCTCCTAACGCATAAGGACCTATTATAATTCCAGCTAAAAGTTCTCCTAATACTATTGGAAGTTTAATTCGATGAAAAAACTCTGCAAATATTTTTGCAGTAAATAGCAATAGCGCAAGAGAAATTATTACATGAATAAAGATTGTGGAAGATTCAGTGCCTATTGCCATAATGATTAATGTTATAAAAATTAAATGACATTATAAAAATTAAATTATTCAATTTTGGAATTCCAAAATTTGGATTGGTTCTTCTAAGACTAATTGGCTAGAATAATAATATCAAAACAAACTTTTTGGAATATCGTCTTCTTCTTCATAATAATAACCAAGTATATTATCTATTGTTTCATCCAAACTAGTATTACTTTTTATTAGAACAACCACAATTTTATTTTTGTCAACAATTTGTAATATTCGTATTTTTTCATACTCAGTAACTTTCCATTTTAATTTACCTAATATCTCACTACTGCTATTGGTAAGAATGTCTATTTTATCATCTTGCTTAAGTATCTTGTTAAAATTAGTAAATATATTTTCAATAAGACTATTTTCAAAATCAACATTTTTAGCAACAGTCAAACCGTTTGCCTCTCCTCTGGAATTGATAGTAAAAACTGCAAATATATCATCCTCAATCTCTACTAAATGTTTAATTTTGTCATAACTTGTATCACTGTTCATTTGGATATATGTAACTATATACCATATATCATTTAACTTCACTTTTAAATTATATTTACAATGTGAGATTGATACCTAAACTATAATAAAATAAGGTTTACTTATTGTTGACTTGAACTTTGACTGTCGTCGGATTTCATACAAAATACTATGTAACATATTATTATATTATATGAATAATAATTTACAAGGATAGCAATGTCATTAACATAAGTATAACTGATCCAAGACCCACAGTTAATATCATAAATGGAAATCCTATTTTGAACCATCGGATAAAGCTTATTTTATGTCCATATTTTAAAGAGATACCTGCAGCTACTACTCCTGCACTTGAGCCAATCAAAGTACCATTACCTCCAAGATCCGCTCCCAATGCTAAAGCCCACCAAAGAGGACTTGTATCCAAACTTCCAAAAAGAGAAGTAATACTATTACTTGCATTTAAGGTCTCTATGATAGGAACCATTGTTGTAGTGAAAGGTATATTGTCAATAAATGCACTAGCAATAGCAGACATCCAAATGATAGCATGAAATGTAAGCCAAGGTTCTCCACCTGTTATTCCAATTAAAATTTTAGCTAGTACTGCTATAAGTCCAACTTCTTCCAAAATACCAACTACTACAAAAAGACCAGCAAAAAAGATTAAAGTTGCCCAATCAACTTCTTGCAAAACTTTTTCTACATGAGCTCTAGTAATAATTAAAAGAATAGATGCTCCTGCTAATGCAATAATAGAAACTTCTATTCCTATTGCTCCCTGAATAACAAACAAGAAAATTACACCAGCTAATACGATAATGCTACTTTTAAGAAGAGATTTATCTTTTATTAATGATTCCTCATCATCCACCACTGTTTTGAATTTTCCAGCTAAACTAATTTTATATTTTAATTCTTTTCTAAATATTATTCTCAATAAAAATATCCCTAATAGAAAAGTTACAACTACCGGAGGAGCCATATTGATAAAAAAAGAATTAAAATCAATGTTTGCTGCTGATCCAATAATTATATTTGGTGGATCTCCAATTAAAGTAGCAGCTCCTCCTATATTAGATGCAAGAGTTTGACCTAGAATAAAGGGGATAGGAGATATATGAAGAGCTTTGAATATAGATAAAGTCACTGGTACCATTAACAAAATAATTGTTACATTATCAACAAACATTGATGTAATTGCAGTAAATATACAGAGAATTAGCATTAATTTCCATAAATTACCTTTAGATAATTGCATGGCCTTAACACCAACCCAATTAAAGATTCCTGTTTCTCCCAAAATAGCAACTATTATCATCATCCCTAAAAGTAATCCTATTGTATTGAAATCAATAACTTCAATTACAAAATGCAAAGTGTCTTTGGGAATAATAATTTCTAATAGTAAACTTGCAATCACAAGGATTAAAGCTCCAAAAATTGCTATTGATGTTCTATGGATTATTTCAAATGATAAAATTACATAAATAGAAACCATAACTACAGATGAAAATAAGATCATAGGAGAGATTTTTATTTCAAAAAAATATGATACTGAAAAAATTAGAATAGCAAATGAGGTTACAATTAAAATTGAAATAATATGTTTTTTTTCCATTGTTGATATCATCTCATATCATAAGAATTGCCAGAAGAGGATAAAACATGAATTTGTCTATACTTCTAAGCAATAGCCTTTTTGTAAATGATTCACCCATAAACGTTAGGATTTGTATTATATGAATATTTATATCTAATGAGTTTTTTTAGATTTAAGTTATTATTTTCAAAATTTTAATTTCTAGCTGATTCTAAAAAAGAATATATTAGATTATAAAAAAAATCAATATTTAACTGTATTAACATTGATATATTTTAATTAACAAACTTTAATAATTGAAAGTAAAAGTCATAAGAATAAACTATAAAATGATGATTGTTAATGGTTGAACCATTAGAACGTCCTCTGTCATCGTATATTCATGCTCAATTTGTCACTGCTGATGAGAATGCTTCTGTTGCTGAAGCAGTTAAAATATTACAATCTAAAAATGTTGAGATAATCCTTGTTACATCAACAAATGGAAAATATGTTGGAATTGTAACGGATAGTGATATTTTAGAAAAGGTTGTTATGAAAGGAGAAGATTCAGATTTAGTATTTCTCAAATCAATTATGAGCTCTCCGATAATATCATTGCCAAGCTCATCAACAGTAAAAGAAGCTATAGAATTAATGCGTACTTATAAAATCAAACACCTTCCTGTTACTGATATTACAAATAAAGAACAAATTATTGGTACAGTAACACAAGAATATCTTGCCGAAGCAATTCGTATAGCAGTTGTTGAAAAAACTTTTAGAGGTTATAGGAAAATAATAAGAGAACATTATAAACCAATTTTTGCAAATGTGGCTATTATATTGCAATTTTCTGGTTTACTGATGATTATACCTGCATTATTAGGAACATTTCTAGGTGAATGGCAGTCTTCAATTGGCATTTACATTGCATTTGTAGGAATGTTTCTAACAGGCTATGTTATGAATATATTAGGAGAGAAAAGTCCACTCAATCTAAAACAATCGTCTATTGTTGTTGTGTTAAGCTTTCTTTTATTGAGTCTATTTGGTAGTCTGCCTTATATGTATGTCAATCCATTTTATGATGGAATTGATTTATTTTCTCTTTTTGCAACTTCATTTTTAGAGAGTGCATCTGGTTTTACAACGACAGGTATTTCTACAATAATACATCCTGAAGATTTACCTGATAGTTTTTCATTTTATCGTTCCTACACTGAATGGGTTGGTGGATTAAGTTTTATTTATTTAATTATGGCTTTGTATTATCCTGAAACGAAATTAGCAGGAATGAAAAATTTATGGGTAGTGGTATATTAAGATTTAAACAATTACTTTCTACTATTTGTATTATCTTTATAGTATATGCAGCAATTATTGCTTTATTATTATTCATTTTTGGACATATAAATATACTTGATTCAATATCATTAGCCTTTGCTACACTTACTAGTGGAGGATTTGTACCTACATCTACTGTTCTTAATGTAGAAAATCCAATTCCATTAATTATAATTATGGGTGGAATGATAATTGCAGCCTTACCTTTTGCATTTCATTTTGGTATTTTTAGTAAAAATGTAGAGGCAACAAAAGAACTTAAGGAAATTATAATATTTATAATAGTTCTCATTGTATGTGCCATTTTGTTTATACTTATAGAATCTTCTTTTTCAAAAAATGAATGGCTTTCTTCTTTTTTTCATGTAATTAGTGCCTCAACAACTACAGGCTTTCAATTTACTGATTTATCTCAAATATCTGTTAATGGTAAACTATTACTAATTGTACTTATGCTAATAGGAGGAACTGCATTCTCCACTGCAGGAGGAATAAAAATAACTCGACTATTACTAATTTTTCAAAAATTAATTAATAATAAAAATAAAAAATCGATATCTACATTTAACGATAAAAATACGATGAGTCTGCCTCCACTAATTTCAGCAACTGCAATTCAATTCCATAAAAGAATTCAACAAACTTTCAAATCTTATTATCAGGAAAAGGTAACAAAAAGTGATAAACAAATAACATGTGAAGTTCCTTTAGACAAGTACAAATTTAATATCACTTCTGATAAAGCTTTTAGAGAAGCATTATTTGTTGTTGTTCTTTATATCTTGTTTACAATTATAACTGCATTATGTATTTACTTCATAGAAGACAATAATAAATTTATCGATGTGGTATTTGAAACAACTTCTACTATTTCTAATAATGGTTTATCAGTAGGAATAACTATCTATGGATTTGAATTCAATATCTAAAATGATATTATCTTTTAATATGATAATGGGAAGATTCGAAATTATTGCCATATTATACATTTTCATTTCAAAGTTGAGAAGATAAAAATCACAATATCTTCAATCTAAATCAATAATTAACAGGATGGTTAGTATTGCTCAGATACATCCTATTCCATTATACAACTTTGGTATAATGGTATTAATCATATGGTATTGGTATTATTTATGATATTTAGTAGAAACTTATCAATTGTAAAGCATCCTTTTTTTAAATTATTAAAAATTTATAGAATAAATAAGAACCAAAAATTGTCTAATATAAAATAACCTAACTATTTGATAAAAAACTATAATGTACAAAAAACCATAAATAGAGAATAAAATATTCCTATGAAAGGAATATGAAGATACGTTTTGGGCACCTTTTATAATGCTAGTATTAGCATTAATAATAACAATACCTATAATGAACAGTAGTAGTTTTTCTCAACAGGAGAATACTCAAGGACAAGAACAACAAAAAATACAATCATCACAATCTGGAACACAAAATCTTACTGATAAGTAAG
>CAWIYT010000320.1:0-18532 GCA_963840085.1 uncultured Nitrososphaerales archaeon | reverse complement strand
AAAATTGCTAAATACCATCCTTTTTCTTTATTTCCAAAGTTAGAGCCTGGTCCAAAATTCGGGATAATGATTGTATATAGATGAAATTCATTTTCAACAGGTGAAGCAGCATTGGCAGAAACAGCAGTAGCAGTATAATAATATATCAACCATACATATACTGTCTCATAGTTTTCATTTTTGCTAGCATCGCCAGCTAATTCTATAGTAAATACCATTTTATTATCATTGACTTTATTTATATCAATAGAAAGAATATCATGGTAATCTCTAACTTTAGGAACTACATTTGTTTTATGAAGGGCAATAAGTTTTGTGTCTTTCACACTGTCCTTAATTTTACTATTGCCTTCTTGTCCTTGAAATATAGTTGCAGTGACTTCAAGGCTGTTTGAAATAGTACTAGTTAATAGAAATAAAAATAATATTACTGATACAATTAAAGCAGTCGACACAATGAGAATAATAAGAGTTTGTTGCATATTCCCCTCGTTGTAACAATATTTATTGAAAAAAGTATTTGAATATATATAAAATGTGATTTTTATTTGTTAGTTATTTGTCTTGATAATAAATGAAGGTTTAGGATGAATTACATTTATAAGAATATTGATGGTAATTACTATTTTATAGTAGTTTGTAACAGTTCTCCAATTTCATTATGCATTTTGAGAAAGTTTAATCCTTTTTCTGTAGTTTTGTATGTTTGAGTGCCTTCAAGAGATTCTATTAGGTTATTTTCAATCAAGACAGAAAGATATTCTTTTAATTGAGCATAACTTAGAAAAGATTTATACATAATTTTTGTCTTGGTTGCTCCGCCATTTGCTGATTCTAGTATACTACCTGCTATTTCTGTTCTACTTCTATTTTTCATATTTATTGTTAGTAATTCATTTATTTTAATATATTGTTACACAAGAATAGTGCTATTAGATGTGGCTGTCATTAATATTTTTGATAAATCTGTATATATAGGCAATAAAAAGTAGATTTTTTCTGGTTTGATTTTACATATTACTCATTTGATCGAAAGTGAATGACTAGAATATCTATCAATATTATGATATTTTTTTGCAAGTTTATCTATATGCTGGTTATCTCTTATTGCTGTCTGTTCAATAAGAGTTCCTTGAATTGATACCATACTAGGAGATTATTTCTATCAACAGGTGATAGACAAACTCTAGGACCTCTTAATACATTTTTATGTTTAATTCTTCCTTGCGATGTAGTGACTAGAATAATATTACTATAATCTTCAATATTTATCCAGATAAAAGATACTTGAGGCCTGCCATCTTTCATTACTGTTCCCAAAAAAAACAAAATTTTTATCTTTGATTATTTTTATAACAGGTTCAGTAAGAACTTTTTTTCTGTATCTTTATTAATAATATTTATATTTTAATATTAATATTAGCATTATTGTTCAATATAGATAGTTTTAACTGCTTAACTTGATAAAAATAAAGGTTTTCTATTTAAATTATGTAATGAGAAGATATGAATTACGTAACAAATACTAATTCAGTATACATCAAACACAATAGAGTTAAACTCAAGGATAATAAATTGATATTATCCATTTTAGGTTCTTTTATTAATATTTGGTAGATGTTGTTTTTTTAATAACAGTTAATAGAGATGAATACCCATAGTAAATATGACTCATCATCTTGCAAATATAGTCGAGCTTGTAGGTAGTTCTGATAAAGGATGGAAAGAAGCAGTTCAAGTTGCTCTTGTCGAGGCGACAAAGACAATAAGAGGAATTACAGGACTTGAAGTTGTAAGTAGAACTGCTACGGTGGATCCAGATACAGGTAAAATAAAGAAATATAAGGCTACGATAAAATTAGTATTTGGCGTAGAACGTTAAAAAAGTTATAATATTATATAATTACATAAATTTTTTTACAATATTCCATTCTTTTATTGTACTTTTGTATCAAAATTGTATAATAAAAACTGCCTAAATTCCTTTTCTGAATGAACGAGATTTATATAATGTCTAAAAAGTATTATTATTAAACTTAGCTTATCTAATGATATTCCTGAGAAAAAGATATATGTCTCTCTATAATACAAATAATAAATACGATTTTTTAATTCTGCTTTTTTAATTATATCATGAAAGTCTTAGTGATTTTAAAGACATTATAATAATTATAGTGAATAGGTTATCTCTTTTTTGGAATTTACTATGTTAAACATTTTCTAATCTTCCTCCTGATCCATCTTAATCATTATTCTCATCATAGTAGTTCATCTAGAAGCAACAATGCCAGATCTACATCGAAATAAGGTTTACGAATTTCCATGATATCATCAAAGACTATCGTATCCACAGTTATATAAAATTCAAAATAGATGATGAAGATGTTAATTATTGTCATGAAAATCCATAATATTTCCTCTTACTTGTAGTAGAAATGCTGAGATTGGAATTGGGTTGTGTCTTCTATGAGTTGCCACTATATTTTCGTTTATGATATGAATCTTATAGACATTGTTCATAGCAATAGATTCAATCAAACAAATCACAATGACATATTATGTTTTTATCAAAAAATTATTGTTGCAATAATGTCAAAAAGACAAAAATATAACAGTAATGAAAAAGTAATAATGTAATAGTTTCTACAAAAACTAAATTCTTATTACTTTAAATATAAATTGTATTACTTTATAGAATAATACTATGAATTCTATATCAAAAGACACAAATACAGATGAAGCAATAATCTTGGCCAAATGGTTAGATAGGTTTCTTGCTTGGCTAATAGATTTTCTTATTATTTCAATACCTTTATGGCTAATATTCGGAACTATTTATTTATCGTATTTAACTATAGATAATACTACACTGATCGAGACAAGAATTTTTAATTTACAAGGATTACAATACTTTATTTCTTCTTTAATATTTTTGATATATTGGACATATTTTGAATCTACAACCGGTCAATCTATTGGAAAAAAGTTATTGAATATAAAAACCACAACTTTAGATGGTAAATCACTGCCAACTTTAAAATATGCTTTAATTGAAAGTTTTGGAAAATCTTTTTTACTTCCAGTAGATTTAGTCTTAGGTTGGTTTTTAACAGATAAGCAAAGACAGAGAATATTCAATAAATTGAGTGATACTATAGTAATTAAGTTAAACAATAAAGAAATGAGATTAAATGAGAGATATTATGTAAAGGATTGATTCTTATTTTAAATAAAATTATTAATAAAAGTATATGGAAGCCAACGATTTAAAGAATATACAATATCATAGGCATTGTTGCCAAAATCAGGAAATCCTTTTATGTATTCATTAACTTTGTAGCAATCTGACCAATCCTCTTCTACTGTAATAGAAATGAAAATTCTTTTTCCTTTATAAGATGCTTAGTAATTTCGGTACGCCATCTTTAAAATTCAGAAGTACCATGATATGATTCTCCCAATATTATTACTATACCAACGATAGCAAATGAATAAAGCCTTATAAACTATATAGTATTATCATCCAAAATGAAAATTTAAATATATTTATCTATTCAATTCTTTTAATAAGGTTACTAATCCTGAAAATTTTTTATTTTGATTGTGCTAAAGTATGAATAAAAAATTGAATTGCAATGTTTAAAAAATAAGGAATATTATATTATTTATGAAATGAGAAGAATTTATCTAAACGTCACTTTTTATTTATTATTACAACACCACTTCTTTAAGAAATCTATTGTAGATTTTAGTATCTTGAAAGATTTTAGTTTCTTTCAATATGAGATTATCAAAATCAGATGAAATATCAAGTGGTGTATTGTTGAGTGTGATAATGCATTTGATACCTGCATTATTTGCTGCTTCAACTCCCAAGGGTGTATTTTCTACTACTATACATTCAGATGGTTTTATTTTCATTTTTTGTAATGCTGCGATGAATGGCGTAGAATGTGGTTTTCCTTGATCTACATCATCTCCGGAAATTACTACATCAAAATTCTTTAATCCAATCATTTTATCAATAGTTGTTTCTATCTCATTCTTTGCTGCGCCAGTAACAATTGCTTTTAAGCAATCACATTCATTTAGTTCTTTGATGAGATCATTTACGCCTTCAATGAGTGGAGTATTTTCAATTTCTTTAAATATTTGTTTTTTTCTTTCACTTATTTTTTCTACTAATTCGTTATCAATCTTTTTATTGGAATTATTTCTTTTAAAGATATCCTGTACCAAATCATCCGTCGGCATACCTTCTAATTGATAAACTATTTTTTTGTCTATCTCGTAGTTAGCTTCTTCTTTTATTGCAATTTTTACTGCTTCAGCATGAAATGGCATTGCATCAATTAAAACACCATCCATATCGAAAATTATTCCTTTCATATTTTTATATAATGGAATCATAGAAGAGATATAAAAAGGTGATATCTTCAACTAAATTATATATATGACTATTTTTAGTCATAATATCAAAACAATTACAAATTAAATTATTTGTTAATATTATTAAAAATCAAAATTTATAGACAATCTGTTGATACATTTGAGATAATTGTTATCAGTTCAGCTAATCAAATCTTTCTTGTAAAAAATAATTTGAATGTCCTACATTTTTTCTTTAATATTGCGAATGACATCTAGCAAAATAGACAATGTTTCCCTTTTTTTTCTTTCACTAAATAGTTATCTTAAGATCGGTTACATTATTAGTGATAATAGATTTAATTTGACTTTGCAATTTAATCACTTCTTAAAATCTTTATTAATGTTTAACGGTATATTAGAATAAGTTCACAGCTAAATCTATTTTAGTTAAATTAACAGATCCATATTATAACTGAATAATCATGACAGAGCTGCTACTACTGTTATCTACTATAATATTTGGTGAACTAAGAAGTTCAAAACGGCATTAGATCAACACTATAAGATAGTAGTAACAATTTTATAAAAATCAATTTAAAAGGTTCAAAATATATTTAGAATTTCAAAAGGTATGATGTATCAGTAAAGTGAAAATTTAATTATTGAAGATATTTATTTAATATGTGCAACTTTCGTTTCTAAGATATTTTCCTTCGTTACGGATAATTCTATCTATCATTGCAGCACTTCTAATTTGTATTTCTATTGCTTCATATCTATTTTTTATAGATATTTCAAGTAAAATAAATAATATAGCTATTCAAAACATCAAAGATAATACAGAGTTAAAAGCAGAAGAACTATCAATATCTCTTTCAAATAAAATTGAATCTATAACTACTAATTTAGAAATATTAAGAAATTCTCCATCAATAATTCTACAATCGGATCTTGCCTCAAATATTCTTAATGCTGCACAAAACTCAACCAGTGATTTAACTAATGCTTATGTCTGGACCAATAAAAATGGTGAGATAATGTGGTCAAGTAATTTCATAAATAAAATATCCTATGAGAAATTTAAAGGACAAAATATCTCTGAACGAGATCAATTTAGAATAGTAAAATCAACACTAAAACCATACTTTTCTACAGTCATTGACTCTATCACAAATATTCCTACCGTTTTTATTTCTTATCCTATTTTAATTGATAGAGCAAATTTTGATATTAATTTAAAAAATAATCGTATTAATAATAGTATAATTTCTTATCAACAAATTAGTCATATACAAGAACAACAACAACGGCAATTACAAACTAATAAAACTTTTAGTGGTGTAGTATTTGCTGGGATAAATTCCTCTTCTATTATAAAATATATAAATAGTGAAATTAATCCTAACAACCGATCATCGATAAGCTTGATAGATAAGGATGGATTAATATTATTTTCTTCTAAAGCAGAATTTAACAATGTCGTAGTGAATTCAAAAGATTACAAAGAAAATATAAAAAAATATTTAGATGAACAAAATCAGAAAATTCTATCAACAACTATGAAAAAAAGTATTTAAAGAAGAAACTGGAAGCGTAGAAATAAATGATAAATCTGGAATTTCATCTACAATAGCATATACTCCCTTATACCTTAATGGTCAAATATTATTTTATGTAACTCTTAGCACCCAACACAATTTTGTTACAGATGTAGATGCTCTTATTAGACAACAGCAGAACTTTACAATGGGTTCTTTATTTGCTATAGGTACCATAGCATTTTTAATCTCTATAATAATGGATTTATTTAGAGCCTATCCGAAAAGTAGTTTACAGTATTTTAGTTATGGTATAACAGACTCATTAGACAAAGCTAAATCTATTTAGTATCTTAAACTTTATGAGATATTTATTTGATATCTATAACTTCTGGAATTGATTCATCATATGAAATACCAGACGCATTATGGAACAGGATTGTTCTTCTTTTACCAAAGACAAAAAGAAATAAGAAGAAAAGTGGTCGTCCTAGAATGGATGATAGAAAGGCAATGAATGCTATCTTCTACATTACACGTACTGGATGTCAGTGGAAAGCATTACCACAAAGAAGTCTTGGTGCATCCAGTACTGTACATGACAGGTTTCAGGAATGGAGACAAGATGGCGTATTCAAACGTATGTGGATTGATGGTCTAAAAATATATGATAAAAAAGTTGGTATCAACTGGAAATGGCAATCAATGGATGGTGCAATAACAAAAGCACCTCTTGGGGGAAAAAAGTACAGGACCAAATCCCACAGACAGAAGTAAATCAGGTACCAAACGTAGCCTTCTTGTAGATGGTCAGGGCATTCCTCTTGGAATTACTGTAGATGGTGCTAACAGACATGATATGAAGATGACAAAAGCAACTCTTCAGAGTATAGTGGTTTGCAGACCATCATCATCATCTATAACAGATATTCAACAACAACACATCTGTCTTGACAAGGGTTATGACTATCCTGAAGTATACGAGTTACTTGAGGAATATGGTTATACCATGCATATTTGCAAGAGAGGAGGAGAAGAATACAATAATGGTAACAAAAAGAAGAGAAGAAGGATACCAAAATATAGAGCAAGAAGATGGGTAGTTGAGAGAACACACTCATGGATGAATAGATTCAGGCGGTTATTGATTAGATGGGAAAAGAAGGAAGATAACTATATTGCGATATTACATTTTGCGTGTGCTTGGATAACATATAAGAGAGGAGGTGTTTTCGGATAGGCTCTTAATAGAAAATTAAAAGGTACAGTAGAAGATAAAACTAAAGATCTAAAAACTGCAATTAATTCTTTAGAAAACGCTAATGAACAGTTAAAGGAACATGACTTAATGCAAAGAGAATTCATAAATATTGCAGCACATGAATTAAGAACACCTACACAATCCATTGTTGGTTATTTAGAACTTTTAAGAAATTTTCCAGAAAATTTTAAAAAATATTTAGAACCATTAGAAAGAAATTCTCAAAGACTTTATCAATTAACAGAAGATATATTAGATATTGCAAGAATTGAAAGCAATAACTTAAAACTAAATAAAGAAAGTTTCGAGATTAGGAACTTAATTAAAGAAACATAGATGATTTTACAAATAAATATAAAAATACAAAGAAAAATGATTTTGAGATAATAGATAGTAATGAAAAAAATAATTTACAAAATAAAGAAATATTTGTTAAAGGAGATAAGATAAGAATACAGCAAGTACTTTTAAATTTATTATCTAATGCGTATAAATTTACTGAGAATGGCAAAATAATAATAAAGATAGAAAAGAATGAAAGTCAAATAAATATAAAGGTTCAAGATAATGGTCAAGGAATTTATAATGATATTTTGCCAAGATTGTTTGAGAAATTTGCGACAAAATCGGAGACTGGTACTGGTCTTGGTCTATATATATCAAAAAATATTGTGGAGGCTCATGGAGGAAAAATAGAAGGATATAACAATCCAGATAGAAAAGGTGCTACTTTTGAATTTAATCTTCCAACAGAAAATATCTAAAATTAAGAAATTATTGAATTTAACAATTTGAAGCCTATAGTTAGACTATGTAATATTATTTAAATTATCCATTAATAATTTTAAATTAAGGATTTTATATTTATCTTATACTCATCTATAATAGTTTAAATGTAGAAGAAGAATTTTTTTTTATTATTATTATCAATCATATTCTCTTGTGTTTCTACAATATAATTAGAATGATAATCAACTATGAATTTTCCTTAAGAGTATGTATAAATTTTTAATTTATCAGAATTAGATTGCGCAGAAATTAAGAGCGTTATGAGTGATATTGTTATAAGGATAAAGATGTCATACGCTAATAGGAATATAAAAATTTCATGTAAAAATCTTCTAATTTGTTTTCTATTCAATTTTTTTCAATTTTATGCCTTGTTGCGCAACTCATCATTCCTAACACATTTAGCTAACCTATTTTAGTCATATCATGTGAGAAATTGGAAGAAATACAATGAATCTCTTGTTAAACGTGGTGAGATATTACTTGATTTTGATGTTATCGATAACTGGGATTCTGAACTAGAGAAGATGAATGAAGGCAAAGAAGGTAGAAAATTCGTATATCCAGAGTCATTTATCAAATTACTTGGCTACATGAGAGCATACTTTCACTTACCGTATAGACAAACTGAAGGCGTAGTACGAGCACATGCTGCAAATACGTTACCATCAATTCCAGATTATAGCAGGATTTGTAGAAGAATAAACAGATTAAATATCAAGATTTCTGATAATGATAAGTCTAATTTATATGATGATAACTTTGTAATTGCAATTGATTCTACTGGTGTAAGTTACAAACAGAGAGGAGAATGGATTAGACATAAGTGGAATGTCAAGAGAGGCTATCTAAAGATACATGTTGCCGTAGATATCAAACGAAAGAGAATATTATCATTACAAGTAACCAGTGAACAAGTACATGATGGAAAAGTACTACCCAAATTAGTAGATGATATTACAATAAAGAATAACAAGATAATAGATATGACTATCGCAGATAGTGCTTATGATAGTAACAATAATTTTCAATTTCCATCATTCAAGGGAATTAATCCTGCAATAAAAGTCAGAAAGAATTCCAGATGCAGAAAGACCAATCATTACCAGAGAAACAAGACGGTGAAAATGCAGAAAAATAATTTACAGAATTGGAAGAATAGCGTTAGCTATGGTCAGCGATGGATTGCAGAAACTGTCTTCTCCTGTATGAAGAGAATGTTTGATAGAGAATATGTTACTGCTATCAGGTTTGAGAACATGATAAAAGAAATGATACTGAAAGCATCGTTATATAACTTGTTTCAGAGTCTAACTGTTACATAATTATCAATCTCAGTAGGATAGATTTGATTATCTAGATGAGTTGCGCAACAAAGCACAATTTTATATTAGTTGTAAACTAACTAACATAATCAAAATTTTTATGACAACCTAATCTTTTGAATACTCTTCAAAATAATATTAGATTGTATTGGATGATTTTTGATATTAGATAGCATAACCAATATCAAGCAATATTTTACTCGCGAAATATACCATAACAATCAAAAATAGTTTATCAATTTGATTAAGAAAATAATACGGATAATGATAAAAAAAATAAAATATATTAATGATTTGTGTAAGTGTAATTTTTTATAACAATATTAGTTAATGTTACAGCAATGATAATATCAGGGTGATGATATATAAGAAGAAAAATTGTACAAGTACAGTATTATTACTTTTAAATATTAAGAAATTAATATAATGGATTATATTTTATTAGAAAAATATTATTTAATTTTTAAAAATTATTTTATATATTTAAAATTAAAAGAAGATTTTACTAAACATTTTTTCTTTTTACTTTATTAGATATAAAGACGTTTATAAAAGATAAATGAATGTAAGACATTGTCATTCAAAAAAATCTATTATATCATTTACTATCTGTATGACTATCCATTCAAATTATAAATTGAATTTATTATATTACCTATTCGTCAGATTTTTATTACTTTCTAGTTAAAATAAAAGAGGTAAAAATAATTGAGGAACAGCAGAATATTTAATAGAAATTTAATAATTGCATTATCAGTTATATCTGGTATTCTATTCTTTATGTTTTGGTTTGAATCATCCTATGCAATAAAGAATGACAATGACATACAGGAAGAAGATTTTGACTATATTTTTGATCCTGGAGAATACATTGGTGATGATGAAAAAGAAGTAAAACAACAAGAAGATACCAATACTAATAATTTAAATAATAAAGGTAATTTGGTTCAGCACCAGCCTAATAAACCACAGAAAATGAGTAGTGATAGTGAGGATACAAATATAATAAAGAAAACAAATAATGAAGATAAAATAATTAATAGCCATGATGGTGACACTTATGCTGAAGATGATAATTTGAATCTTGAGGACAAAGTATTAGTTAAAACACGTATAAATTTAGCAAATCTTGAGAAAAGAGGATTTTTAAGTATTGTTGCTTTTATCAATGGTCAAGAGGTTTTAAAGAATATAACATTGGATAAATTAGATAAATCAAAACAGTCACTAACTGTTAATCTACCAGTAGATAATGAAACTAACTTTTTAAAAGCAGGTGACCGTGATGAATTTTTTGTATGTGCATATCATGTCAAAGATTTGCTAAAAGAGTATAACTCTTTGACTTATTTTGATTGTGATGAAGGAGATTCTGATGGGTCCAGATAAACCTACCATATCACGTTTATTTGCACCTAGTTCACTTGTATACAGAGAAAGCCAAAATGTTTTTAATAATAGTAGTAGCAAATATTCGCAATTACTCTCTACAACTAACGCTACAACAAGTAATACAAATCTAGAAAAAGAAGAAGAAGATAAAGATACAGTCAAAGTCAAAGTTTATTCACCACTTGAAGATAGAAAGAATACTCAAAAACTAAAAATTATTGCAATGGTAAAGGGCCAAATCAAGTCAGTAGTTATTGACAATGTTCAAGAAGAACTCAATAAAATTGGCGGATATACAATAAGCAGAACATTTACTTTTGATAGAGACACAAATATAGGAAAAATCCAAATAGGAGACAAATTCTTTGCATGTGTTGCGAGTACTGATTTAAATCCTCCAGAAGGTCAAGAATGTGAAAAGAGAATTATAAAAAATATGGAAAGACCGAATATCCTATATGCTAGATAAAAAATTTTTATCAATTCCTGATATGATGTCATTGTATACCTAAGAATGACATGAGTGACTTTAGATATACAAAACTTAATGGATTCCGGATTAACTTTATTTCCTTATCTAAGATAATTATGTATCTAATTCTAAATTAGAAAAATAATTAGCAATAAGTTTTGAAATTCTCGTATAATACCAAAAATACTAAAATAAATGATACTGCAATATTAGTATAAGATTATTTTTATCATATTTTGAAATGTGAAAATCAGAATTTTTATATGTATATATCACTCTAGAAAAGAAATTTTGTTTAAAATATGTAAAAACAAAAATTCATATAAATTTAAATATTCATATTGCATAAAATAAGATGAATACAATAACTTTATATTTCATATACAATGATAACAATTTATCGTAATGCCTACGAATACACAAGTTAATGAACACAACAAATTCTATAAAATCAGTAGATGTAATTCAGAATTCTTAATGAAATTTATTAAAGGCGTAAGTATAAGAAACAAAAATACGGCCAAACAATACTATTCTCGTCTCATAGTATTTGAAAAATTTCTAAAGGAAACCTACACAACAAATATAGATAAACTAATTCAACAATTAAAAAATAGAAGATATGACCCTTACGATATTTTAAATGATTATTGTATATTTTTACAAAATAACTATAATATTGGATCTGTAACATTTAGAGATAAAATAATAACGGTAAAAAATTTTCTTGAATATAATGGGCCCTGTTAACTTAAGGATTAAAGTAGTCATACATTCTTTTCTATTATGTTCTGTGCTCAATTTTAATAGATTTTTTCAATTTACTTGCTTATTTTTGCTTAACTTAACAGAGCCATATAATGATATAGAAATAAGTCCAAAAAAATTTAAACTAAAAGTAAGATTCCCAAAAACTGTATTTAGACATAAGGAAGCAATTGATAAAGATGATATCATTAAGATTTTAAATGGTTGTTCCGACTTGAGATTAAAAACATATGTAATGTTATTGGCTTCAACTGGACTTAGAGCAACAGAAGCATTATCTATTCGCCTAAAGGATTTGGATATTATTACTACTAGCTCTGCTAATAATGATCCTGCCAGATTGAGAATTAGAGGAGAATATACAAAAACAAAAGTTGATCGATATGTATTTTTAACTAAGGAAGTGGTAGAACAAATAAAAATATGGGTAGATTACAAATACAGAAAACGAAGAATTTGTCATATAGATAAAGAAACAGGAAAAAAGTGGATAACTGAATATAGAACCCCTGAAAAGAAACCTAATGATTTAATTTTCTCTCTATATCAAACAGCTAAGCCAAGCCCAGACATATTATATGGTATACCACTTATCATAAATACGCTTACAATAAACTTTAAAAATATGGAGAAAAATATTCATAGTTTGTCAGAATACATTTGCTAAATGGTATAATTTAGCAACTATTTTTTCAAATACTTTAGACAGAATTGGAATGGGGTCAAGAGAAGACGGAAATGAAGCTAGACGAGAAATTACTTTACATTCTTTTAGACGTTTTGTAAAAACTACAATATCAGATTTGGGATATCCAGACTATTCAGAATGGTTTATTGGTCATGCTGGTTCTACATATTGGCGAAAAAAAGATAGCGAAAAGGCAGAAATATTCAAGAAAATTGAACCATATCTAACATTTCTAAATGTTCCACAATTGGAAAGACAAGGAGCAGACCTCCAAACAAAGATAGAGGAACTACAATTAATTAATCAATCATTGAGAGAAAATGACAAGGTGAAAGAAGACGCATTAGCTCATTTATCTGATCAATTATTAGTTCTAAGTGAAAGAATACAACAACTAGAAAGAAAACAAATTATATGATATAATTTAGAGCCTATCCCAAAATTATCTTCCTGTAAATTATTATGCTGTTTGCTAATTGGACAAGACCAAGATAGTTTTTATCCTTCTTTTCATACCTTGTAAATAATTTCCTGAATCTATTGTTATGCCATGAATTTGTTCTCTTTCTACTACCCATCTTCTTGCGGATTTTTATTCTTGTTATGGTGTTAAATTATATTTTTAAGGATGGTGTCTTTCGTAGTAAATTTCTATTCGGCTCAAAATGGACTAAGTTTTATAATGCTATCATAGATACGATGCAGGGCAAGGCACTGATCATACTTATATAACAAATATACGGTAATATATAATGGATTGGAAAGATAAAGGTGATAAATCCAAGTTCCGTGCTCCATACTATCTGACAGCAATGACATTTCTCACAATTGGTATTATTTTGATCGTCATATTATTATTTGTCCATCAATTAGCAATTAAACTATAAATCACAACTATGTCCAATACGCGGAGGGGTCTTCCTCTAACGAGATCTCATATTGAGAAGATATTTCCGAAATTAACACCAGCGCAGGTTAGTCGCATTGCAGCGCGCGGACACATACGTGAGATGAAGGGTGGCGAAGTACTCTATGAGCAGGGACACAGCGCGGCACCTTTCTTCGTGGTTGTCTCCGGAGAACTCGAGGTTGTGCGACCTTCGATTCCTGTTGAGACCCTTGTCACAGTCTATGAACCCGGCCAGTTCACTGGCGAGGTCGGAACACTCTCCGGCCGGCGGAGTCTCTTCCGCGTTCGTGCCACTAAGCCAGGTAAGGTAATAGAATTAGATCGGCAACAAATGCAAGCTTTGATACAGACTGATGCTGAACTTGGTGAGATACTGATGAGGGCTTTCATCCTACGTAGAGTAGAGTTGATAGCTGCTGGTGTTGGGGATATTGTTCTAATTGGATCAATGTATTCTGCCAGTACGCTTCGGATCAAAGAGTTTCTGATGCGCAATGCACATCCATATTTCTACATGGATCTAGAACGTGACCCTGATGTTCAGAATCTGTTGGATAGTTTTCAAATTTCTGCCAGTGAAATACCTGTGTTGATTTGCAGAGGCCAAATGGTACTGCGCAATCCCAGTAACCAAGAAATTGCAGACTGCCTTGGTTTCAATGAAACTATTGATCAAACACATGTGCGAGATCTCCTAATCATCGGCGCAGGTCCCTCTGGACTGGCGGCTGCAGTGTATGGCGCTTCAGAAGGGCTTGACGTTATGGTACTGGAAACGAGTTCTGCTGGGGGTCAGGCTGGTTCAAGCTCAAGAATCGAAAATTACTTGGGATTTCCAACTGGCATATCCGGCCAGGAGCTGGCTGCTAGAGCATATCTTCAAGCTCAAAAGTTCGGGGCAGATATACTCCTTGCGAAGGCCACACGACTTATCTGCGATCGTAAACCGTATGTTGAACTTGAGAATGGAGCTCAAATTTTTGCACGTACTATTGTGATTGCCACTGGTGCTCAATATCGAAAGCCATCATTGGAAAACCTGTCCCGATTTGAAGGTGCAGGCATCTATTATGCTGCGACCTATGTCGAAACGCAGTTGTGTGGAGGGGAGGAAGTAGTTGTAGTTGGTGGAGGGAACTCAGCTGGACAGGCCGCTGTGTTTTTAGCACAGACTACCAAGCGTGTACATTTGCTTGTAAGATCTACCAGTTTAGTTGCTAGTATGTCTCGCTACTTGATTCGTAGGATCGAAGAAAGTCCTACCATAATATTCAGACCACAAACAGAAATTGTAGCAGTAGAAGGAGGAGGTGATCACCTTGAATACGTTTATTGGAGAAACAATCAAACAGGACAAACTGAAAAGTATGAAATCAGGCACCTATTTGTCATGATGGGTGCCAATCCAAACACCAGTTGGCTCAATGACTGTCTTGCACTTGATGGTAAAGGTTTCATAAAGACAGGCATTGATCTGTCCCCAGATAATCTTAGTGCAGCAAGCTGGCCTCTTACGCGTCAACCATATTTGCTTGAAACCAGTTTGCCAGGTGTTTTTGCGGTGGGTGATGTACGGGGAGGCAGTATCAAACGTGTTGCATCCGCAGTGGGTGAAGGATCAATCGCAATCTCATTTGTTCATAAAGCACTTCAGGAATAGCAAGATTACAATTAAAGTTACTCTTAGGTAGCATAGTTACTAATGGGTAACTTTGCTGCGATTTCTGTCTGCAAGAATAGCAAAAACATTTTGAATACAATTGAAGGCTTTATCTACAAAGTTTTGCAAGGCTCTATCATGTTCAAAAATTATAAACTTCAGATAAATTTCCAGTTCCAAAGAGAGCCTTCATATTATTTCTTGGCTTCTTATCTACAAAAATTATCTCAGGTTCATACTTTGTACTGAACGAAGCGATCTCTGCCAAGATTCCTTGTACAGCCATACCTTTTTCGGTGAGGTAATATTCGGTGTGCGCTGGCTTGCCGGGAATTAGTTTTCTATAGATTAGACCGTATTCTTCGAGCTCGTGTAGTCTTATCTATAGTCTTTGTATTATGCCATCAATAGAATGTAGAAATTGATTAAACCTATTCTGCTTTAGCAATATCATGTTTCGCAATATGTGCAGCGCATAGCGTTGACCAATAATCTTTAAACTTCTATCGATAGGACAAACTTTCATTCCTCATTTATCTAGATGATCCTTTAACGCTACGCCATTTTCTGATCTTATCAATAGTGTTAGTATAGGCCATAGTTCTTATATCATTACCTCAATACCGTGAAGGTGCCATCTTGGATTGAGTGTAAGAATTATCCAAAAACCCACCCGCCACATGCAACCGAGGTAATTGATTCTGAAAAAAAGCAAATTGATTTGAAAATTAAATTATCGTACCTGTAGCTTCATCGCGCAAATAATCATCAGTGCTGATGTTTTTGGTGCAGTTGCTGTCGATGGGTGACCAGTATATTACCAAGGAGTAACTTCCATACTTATATCAAACCAATTGTTAATAGGCTTATGAATTTGAAAGAACCCATTCGGAGTGGAGGTTAATGTTGTTCAATAGGGGGTGCTATCTATTAACAATGCCGATGAACGCCGATGTTCTGACGACAAGAGTAGCTGATGGAATTGCAGTCATTACACTGGGCAGCGCAAGACGCATCTATTTCGACGAGGAGATGGGTGACGCGCTCACCGAGGCGCTGGACGGATTCGCGGGCGACGCTAACGTTCGCGTTGTCGTCGTGACTGGCGGCGCACCAGGTTATTTTATTCGTCAGTTGTCGTCGTGACTGGCGGCGCACCAGGTTATTTTATTCGTCATTTTTCCGTCGCTGCGCTTATCCGCATCGCAGAGTCCCTCCGCGCTTCCGGTCGCGAGTGGCCCGAGAACGCCACCTACAATGGGGGATTCTTCGACAAGGCCATGTCGCTGTGCGAGAGCATGTCAAAACCAGTAATCGCCGCCATTTCCGGCACATGCCTGGCCGGTGGATTCGAGTTCGCGCTCTCCTGCGATCTTCGTATCGCTGAGGATGGTGACTACCTGATCGGATTGCCGGAGGTGAACCTTGGACTCCTTCCCGGCGCCGGCGGAACGCAAAGGCTGCCACGCACCATAGGAACGCCAGCCGCGCTCATGCACATCCTCATGGGTGTTCCCCTCACTCCACGTGAAGCCGAAAGGAAGGGGCTGGTGCACGAAACCGTCAGCGGCAAGGCTCTCGATCGCGCGATGGAGATTGCACAGCGCCTGTCGTCACATACGTCGGAATCAGTTGCTTACATCAAGCGCCTCGTCCGCAACGCCACCGAGACGCCGCTGGCACAGGGACTGGCACTCGAACGAAATCTCTTCTTGAAATTGTGCATCACCGAACCTGCACTCGCGCGCATGCGTTCCTATGAAGAGGAGAACATCACCTCGCCGTCGCGCTCTATGGTGGTCGGAGAAGGTAGCTGAATCATGACTGAATCAGCGTCGCACGTGCGAGCCTAAGCTGTGGCATTAGTTATAATACTAATAATGATAAGCGCCATCAATCCCAAGCAGCTATATCTTTTTCAGCAATTATTCTTGTAGGTTTTATTCGGTACAAGAACTAGACCTTCCTGACTATTTCTTTTACCATACGCTTCTGCATTATCTTTTCCCATATATCTCTCTGCTATTTTGGTAGACCATTTTAAAACCTCCTTTTGTTTATAAGGATATATTTTTGCTCTACCAAATATTGATACAAAGGAAAATGGTGGTATCTGATCATCTACACAAATACTTACTCTATTATCTCGCTGAATATTGTTAGCTTTGACTGATGTGTCACCAGTAGTTAAAATAATATCTCCTATTCTATTTCTACTATCCCTCTTATCTAATACAAACCAAATTGGAACAACATGAGAACTTCCATCTTCTTTAACTGTAGCAAGTTTTCCTGTAAATGTTCCTTGCATAAGAAATTTACTAATTTCGGCTTTAGACATTTCTGTCATTATTATTAGTTATAGTATCTGTGAAATTAATATGTGTCTTCTTTATCATTTTTACTTAGTAGTCATCAAACAATTCAGTTCTATCTTTGAAATACTGATTGACTCTTTCCATTAGGTTCTTCTGAAATTGAGTATGCAGATGATGTTTCAATCCAATTACATTACATGCTTCTGGATACCATGTTCCACCATCATCCGTATATACATGATGTTTTCCATATTTTGCAATTAGAGATCCGATAAAATGCTCAGCAACAAGCATGTTTCTCTCTTCAGATATGTTAATACCAAGCACAAAACTATGTATTGGTTCAATTGTAATCCATAACCAAAAGTGTTGGTTACCGATCTGAATTATAGTTTCATCTATTATGAATGCTGCTACTCTTTTTCTTTTGCTATAAATATGCCATGATCCAAATCGTTGAATCCAATTCCATATAGAAACATAACTTCTCTTTTCATCTTTAAATGGTTTCAAAGCTTTAGATGTATTACGTAAGCTCAAACCAAGAAAGTATAGATAAAGAGAATACATTACGATAATAGTAGATGTTTTATTTCTTTCAAATTTAATTTTCATAGTGTATTTAGAACATTCTCAGCTATGTCTTTATTGCTTATCTGAACAGACCCTATATGATTGATAAGATTGGTTAAAGTTCTAATAAATCCTGATTATATCTCGTTATTCATTTTCCAATTTTATTATGTACATCATCATATCTTTTCAGACCTACAATTTTTACTGTATTATAGGTTCCGATTCCTGCTTCTATACATAAACTCTCTATATCATGTGCACTTTCTGCTTCGAAAATTATCATCCATTCATGCTCAAGTACTGACATGTAGAATGCTTCAATATTTTTTACTCCATATTTTGATTTATTTTTCTCTAATTTGTCTTTGATTTCAAGAAATATTCTTTTACTTTCCACATTGTTCATAGGACAAGATTCAGGATTGTGTATAGCAAAGGCACCAAATAGATTTGTCATCAATAAA
>CAWIYT010000319.1:0-5148 GCA_963840085.1 uncultured Nitrososphaerales archaeon | reverse complement strand
TTTTTGCCTCACTAGGACTTATTATGCCAGTAGAATTATTTGCAACTTCTGATGTCATATTTTTTATTTTTTCTGCAGTAGTTTTTATTAAATCTGTTATGCTGCTTGTTGTTGTTTCTTGCCCATAGACTGGAAGTAAAGTTATCATAGAAAAAACAACTACCACTGTAACAACTATTATTGATTTAAATGCTGATTTCATTATATTCATTGATAATATAATAATCAAGTAATATTTAGGATAATCTCTTTCCAGTCAGTTGCCTAATGAAATTATACTGTTTTGACAAGATTTTGTAGTTCAGAAATGTGAATCTTCAAAATAAGATATTGTCAGTTTTTGATGCATGTTATCTATCATAAGCTAATATGGGTTCTTAATTTTTAAGAAATGAAGTTGGATAAATAAGTCCTTGGTAGTCTAATTTAACTATACTTAAAGTAAAAAATCATATTCTTTTGATTATTTTTGATATTCTGAAAAGCCTTTTTAAAACACAATCCTTATCATAAATAACTAATAATGGAAAATTATTGCAAACCACCAAAACCTACTCCATCTGAATTGAGATTAAGAAATATATTAAATCAAGAAAAATTCCATCTAAAACTGATCAAGTTATTTGGTATACAAGTTGTGACTGTTTTACACCAGATTTGATAATAGGAAAGAGTCTGATTATCGAGGTGGATGGTAAGGTTCATGATATAGAGCATAGAAAAACATTAGATAGGATACGCAAGAGAGCATTAGAAAATATGGATTACACTGTACGTATAGTAAAAAATGAACAGGTTCGTGATAAACCAAACAAAATAGCAGATGAAATTATAGAAATATACTATCAGTTATATGATAATGCTGAAAATAAAAAAAAGGAAGAAACTACCATAATAACAGAATTAAAAAAACCATTAGAGATTAAACCTATCCCAAAAGAATTCAAATTAGAAGAATGGGTTATAAAATTAAATGAAGAATTACAAGATGATGATGATGAAAGATGGTCTATTGACTTTATTAAAGAATCATTATCAAGATTTCATCATGACTTAGTTAAAAATCAATGTGCAATGGAAAAATTTATGTTATCATTACATGGGCTTAAACTTCGAAAAACAGAAGATAGCAATAACCTTGATTTTGAATATTCGTTAGAATATTTTAAAAAAAGTTTATATTTATTGAATAATCTATTTCCTGAAAATGGTAACATTAGTGCTATACATCTAAAAAATATGTTCAATGAATCGGCCCCAGGATTTTTCAAAAATTTAATCTTTAAAGGAGGACCAAATCTAAATACAGGAATGGTTTCAATCAAAGATAAAGATTCCTTGAACTTCCATATTGATAGTTTCAACAAAAATTTATCTGAATTGGGAATAACTGTAGAGCCAGAAGACATTATTCAAGAATGTAAAGCTACATTACAAAAATTTAGCAAAGAAAAAAAATTGAATTACAATTGGCTGATTGAATGGATAAATGAATACAAATTAAATTCTATTAATTGGCTTTAATAATCCTAGGTAATTTTTTTAACAACTTTTAACTGACTGATCAAGTCATTTTTTTCATTTTGCAATATTGTAATTTCTTGCTCTAATACTTTTATCATTTGGTGATGATAATATCAGGATTTGGTAACATATTATATAAGAAGTTTTTGATTATTTTTTGAATTTAATTTATTTATCATATAGTTAAGATTTGAGGTCTCACTGAAAATCCAATTATTATAAAAGTTCATGAATTTCAAAAGTAAATTTTTATCTTATTTTTACAAAATGAAAATATTTAAAATTTAAAAAAATATAGGTTTTTCCTTGTATGAATTTATTATAATGGATTCAAGCCATTATTGTTCTACTGTTATAGTTATAATAGAGCTATCATAATCTACAAATTTAAATTTGATATTATGCTTATAGTAGTAGGAGAAAAAATAATATCAAATGACCGATTATCTACTATTAATAACTATCAAAATAATTGATTGATTATTTAGTAGTAGAAATTTTAATAGAAAACAAGTTTGGGTGTTTCCTGGTTAGATAATATACAAATAATGCTAAATAAATACCTCCAGCAATAATCAAAGGATAATATGGAATTAAATAATTAGATGATAAAAATAAAGTATGTTTCAATTCAACTATAACTCCAGTTAAAGAATATAAAATAATCTTGAATGAGTATGGAACATATGTGAACATCCATAATCCACCAAATAATACAAATCCAACAAATTTATTTTTATTATATAAAAATGCTGGTAAAATAGTTCCTAATAACAGGTATGGAAATGTAAAGGTAATGTTTGGATTAGCAATTATAGTCGAAATTGTTAATGAGAAAACAAATAATACTGCAATATATACTGGATTAATATTGTTGTTTACATTACCATAATATACAATTGATAATGATAGCATTGGCATTACTATAAAAGAAATTATCAAAGATACGAACGGAGGAGAGATAATATAAAAAGATGTATCCGCAGATTTAACTGAAGCTAAAGAAAACATCAACAAAAGAAAAGTTATAGATAGCCACAAAACTCCAAGACTGATAGTTTGTCCAATTTTTGAATAAGCATTATTAGTAGTAGACAACGGCAATTTTTGAAAATGTTTAAAGATCATGAATGAATATAAAATTGGTAGAAAAGAGAGCATAACATGTGGAGGACTTAAAAAACTATCGAAACCGAAATTATCATGCCAGAGCAAATCAAAATATCCAGATAATAATAGGCATGCAGGTATTACAGCAAACAAAAAATTTTTTGGACAAATAATAGTAATAATTACACCTATTAAGAAAACAAGAAATAAGCTGGAATATATCACTAGATGTGCAGGTTGAAAGAAATTATCAACTTCATTGAGAGCGTGATAGGTAATATCCCAAAATGCACCTGTGATACCTGAAAAAAGCAAAATTATGAGTATGACAAAAAGATAATTTAGTATTTTATCTTTTTTATATTTAAAATATTCTACTAAATTATGAGTCAATGTTTATATTCAATGTCATATATCTATATAATAAAAGTACGATATCTTAAATATTTAGTCCAAGTTTCACACAATTGAGTATTTGATAATTGCGCATGACGAGAATATAGGATAAATTATGAAGCCGCTGATAAAAGGAGTCGATAAATATTCATCAATAGTTGAACAAATGAAGAATACTTTAAAAATTAGTAAACCAAATTTTGAAGATATAAATTGTTGATTATTACTTTGATTTTATTTTAGAAAATAATTTAATTTTAATTAAGAGCCTATCCGAAAAGTAGTTTACAATATTTAAGTTTATGGTACAATAGATTTATTCGGTAAAGCTAAGTGTCTCTACACTATATATCACAGATTAGTTTGATATCTGAAATTTCTGAATAGATTCATCTTATGAAATACCAGATGCATTATGGAATCAAATTTCCCCTCTCTTGTACATAAACCCAAAAGAAAGAAGAAAACAGGTAGTCCAAGAATGGATGATAGAAAGGCAATGACTGCTATCTTTTAAATAGGCAAGGACTGGATGTCAGTGGAAAGCACTACCACGAAGTCTTGGTGGATCCAGGACTGGACATGACAGATTTCAGCAATGGAGACAAGATGGCGTATTCAAACGTATGTGGATTGATGGTCTAAAAATATATGATAAAAAAATTGGTATAAATTGGAAATGGCAATCAATGGATGGGTGCAAAACCAAAGCGCCACTTGGGGGAAAAAAGTACAGGACCAAATCCAACAGACAGAAGATAAATCAGGTACCAAACGTAGTCTCTTGGTAGAGGGTCAAGGTATTCCTATTGGAATTACAATAGATGGTGCTAATAGACATGATATGAAGATGACAAAAGCAACACTTCAGAGTATAGTGGTTTGCAGACCACCACCACATCATCATCATCATCTACAGCAAATACCCAACAACAACACATCTGTCTTGACAAGGGTTATGACTATCCTGAAGTATACGAATTACTTGAAGAATATGGTTATACTATGCATATTTGTAAGAGAGGAGAAGAAGAATATAATAATGGTAACAAAATAAAGAAGAGAAGAAGAAAGGATACCAAAATATAGAGCAAGAAGATGGGTAGTTGAGAGAACACACTCATGGATGAACAGATTCAGGCAATTATTGATTAGATGGGAAAGAAGGAAGATAACTATATTGCAATATTACATTTTGTCTGTGCTTGGATAACATATAAGAGAGGAGGAGTTTTCGGATAGGCTCTAAAAAAACTATTAATTTGTCACCATTATAGAAGAATATTTAGATATTACAGGTTCTCAGATTGTATCATTAATTATTTATTTTTTGTTGTAATCAGTAATAATTCTCCAATTTCGTTATGCATTTTAAGATAGTTTAATCCTTTTTCTGTAGTCCTGAATTTATGAGTTCCGCATCCAGGTATTCTAATAGATCGTTCTCAACCAAAACAGAAAGATATTCCTTTAATTGCCCAAAACTTAGAAAAGTCTATATACATAATTTTTGTGCTAGGATACTCCACCATTGGCAGCGTCAAGTATATTACCCACGATTTCTGTCCTACTCCTATTTCCCATATTATTAGATAATAATGATGAAAAAATATATTTGAACTGCGAAAAATAGTAGAGTAAGAAATTCTATATAAGTAGATTAGGGAATGATAATTAGACTTCTCATTAACTAATCCTGTTCTTCAAAATAATGCTGAAAAATGTTTCATAATTTTAAATTTGTCAACTCATATACTAGCATATAGGTCTAATTACTCAATAAGAAACGATAGAGATATACAAGTTTTATGACTAGTACATTTTAAGGATTGTACTCTTTACCAATCTTATGTGAAATAAAATTTTAGTCATTCATTACGGTAGCTCTTGGAATGATGATGATTATTATAATAATAATAATAGTCCATACGAATTAGAATGTAAAGAAGTATGAAAATTATGAAAAGTTATGGAACTCACATACCTAATTATCTAACTGTATTCTATAACCGTGCTTTAGTGTATAAGCAAAGACTGAAGAAGATTTATTTAACAAAGATAAAAGGACATTCTTTAAATATATAGGATATCCATAAAATAATAGATTAACAATTAAAA
>CAWIYT010000318.1:0-19236 GCA_963840085.1 uncultured Nitrososphaerales archaeon | reverse complement strand
AATTAATTTGTTGAAATAATCATAATTATTTTACAATAGTAATAAGGTAATGTATTACATAACTGTTAACTTTATGAAAGTTATAACTTTAGATCGTCTATTTTTAATCTATTAGTTTTTTTGAAAGATATAAAGAATATCTACATTTATTGTTATGTTCTATTTGTTCCTGGTTTAAGTTATGTAATACATCTAAAGTTTTAGTTATCTTTAGATAAGAAAGAAGCACCTAGTGTTTGTATGGGATTAATAGTAAAATAATCGGGTATAGAAATTATACATGTTTAACATGATTTTTGTCCAAAAAATCTTCAGAAAGTTTATCAATAAGTAATTCCATATAAAGTTAGAGAAAAAAATGCTGAAAATAATAGTTATTATGGTCTTGGCGTTAGCAATTTCGATGTTATCATTATCTACTTTTGAATCATCTCTAACTGGCATGTCAGTTTTATCTTCACCGTTTACTCTAGGTGTTGGTCAGACCTCGATTTTAGAGAATATACAATATTGTCCTTATTGTTAATTTTTCCATAATTTCATAATCTTTATTTACGAGTAATTCTATAACAAATTAGAGAAAAAAATGCTGAAAATAATAGTTATTATGGTCTTGGCGTTAGCAATTTCGATGTTATCATTATCTACTTTTGAATCATCTCTAACTGGCATGTCAGTTTTATCTTCACCGTTTACTCTAGGTGTTGGTCAGACCTCGATTTTAGAGAATATACAATATTGTCCTTATTGTTATTGATGTCAGACCTCGATTTTAGAGAATATCTCAATATTCGTTGATTAATTAAAATTTTATTTTTTTTAATATTATATTTATTTCATTATCTGTCTTAGCCTTGTTATTATTGATATTAATAATAATTTATTATTCAGTAATGAAACTGTAACTATACAGTTTCATTACGAATTTGATGCATATATTACTGAAATCGAAATAATTTTTTATCGAATAATAAATGTCATAAAATAAAATTAGATTCATATTATTAAAATAAATGAAAAATCTGTAACTGATATTTGTATAAATACATAATACCGAAATGAGACGTTATACAATTAAGAACACGTACAAGTTTATGAAATTGATTTGGAGGGACCTAAGTTTAAGACTTTAGGTTAAAGGGATAAAGTGGATTCCCAATCCACATCATAACTATTAGAGAACACTAGTAAGACGCAGATTGAACATTCTCAAATGTAAAATTAGATGGATATGAAAGACCAACCAAGATATAGAGATGGTGTTATAGAACTGTTACTCAAGAATTAATTTAAATAACTTTATCATTCTAGCAAGTGATGACTATTATTATAATAAAATATTTTTTAGGATAGATGAGTCCGTGTTAAATTAAAAATGGTCTATAAATTCTATCTAAAATTTTTGGCGCCGAAATAATTTAGATAGCCAAGTTTAAATAAAAATTTTGTCTGATGGTTTATTATTATCTTATTATATATTAGATTTAATTCAGACATAACCGAGATAAAGAATATTTACTAATGATGTTTTAGTATGTATTTACTAACCCTTATAAAATTCATCTTCATTATAATCTATAACTTCAATATTATAGACGACAAAAATAGAATTATTATCAATTATTATCAATGTGTTAATGAATCATACAACAGAGCAAATATTGATAAAATAACAATATTACAATAACCTAATGTAAAATTCAAATATTTTACAATAGAAAGTACCTAACGTTTAATTGATTATTTTGAAACGGTTTAGTCAATCTACTCGAATAATAATAAGTTCAACACATTGGAATGAGTAATATAAAATAATTTCTTCATAATACTATTGATATCTTGTATATTGGATGAAAATATTCATCCAAAAATATTATTAATTATGAGTTAAGATTAACAAAAAATAATATAGAAACTTTGAAAATAAATAATCACCAGTATTTATTATTTTACCAATACGTAGAAAATATTTTTATATATAAATCTACATAAAATATGTCTGGTAATGGAAGCTAATAGTGAAGAACCTAAAAATAATCAAACTAACCATCCTTATTATACTCTATATACAAAAGAATTTTTAAAAAATATCGCCAAAAGTTTTAGGGATTCATATATATCAATGGATGCGAAAAGCTTGTGCCAATAACCCCTTCTAATACTGATATTAAGAGAAATTTTTTTAGTATAAGCAACAAAAAAGGATTATTTATTACTGCTTTAATTACAGCTATCATTTTAGAAAATTCTATTATATTATACGTTTCTCCAATAGAAAATAAAATTGTTTATACCAATTGGATATTATTAATTAATTCTGCACTAGCAGCAACATTATCTATAATATTAGTGATAAATATACTTTCAAAACAAAAAAGATTAAATCTTAATTCAGTAAGCTATATTACACTTTCTATAGGCTTAATTCTTGTGGTTCTGTGCCAATAGTGAGTGGGTACGATATGAAATCAACGAAGTAATACCAGATATTCCATCTATCGCTGACTTTTTATGGATATCAGCATATCCATTTCTAGGATATTCACTTTATTCTACATTTAAGAAATTTTATAGAAAATATCAAAGTAAAAAAGTATTTTTAATGAGTCTATGTTGTGGGATATTATTTGTTATTTATATTTTTTATATTACAAATAAATTGTCTGATATTTACTACCTCAAATGATATCGCTTTGTTATCTGTAATGATTGTATATCCTATCTTAAATACTATATTAATAGTTCCAGCAATAGTGATGTTTATTGATTTTAAAAAAGAACCAGAATCTTCAATGCCACGTATATGTGAATCATTATCATTGTTAAATCTTGTTGTGGCTGATCGCTGGTTTGTAATTATCTTTTTATCAGAAATGGTGGAAGCAATATGGTATTCCAATCTATTAATAGTAGATCATTATCTAATTATCTCGGCTGGACTGTTATGGAGTCTCATATTTCTCCATCCTATTAATTCCAAATTTAGTATTGAATGGAAAAATAAATTTAAATTTAAGAATAGGATTTCGAGAAGAATTGTGTTAGTAGTATCAATACCAGTCTTAATATCTAGTATTTTATTTGTTAATTTATTATACTCAAATATTCCTTCTTATTCAGGTACGGATAGTAATGAAATTAAGATAGGAGCACTCTTGGGATTGAGTGGAATCTCATCAGAAAGGGGAAAAACACAGAAAGCGGCTATGGAAGAAGCAGTAAAGGATATCAATGAAAATTTCCAAAAAAATGTAACCAAGAACAAAGTCGTACTATATATCGAAGACACTGAGAGAAAACCGGAATTAGCACTTGCAAAGCTGAAAGTCTTAGCAGAAAAAGGTATAAGAATTATTATTGGACCACAAACTAGTAGCGAACTTAAAAAAATAGAGGAATATGCTGACAAACATGAAATTCTAATCATAAGTCAATCAAGTACTGCTCCATCATTGTCCAAGAAAGGAGACAATATTTTTAGACTTGTACAAAATGATACTAATCAAGGGAATGAGATAGCTACAAAAATGTGGAATGATGGTATTAAGTTAGTAATACCTATGTTGAGAAGCGATGCATATGGAAATGAGCTTTATAATGCTACGGAAAAAAATTTTACAAAACATGGTGGAACGTTTATTGATGCAATAAAATATGATCCGCATGTAGGAAAATTTGCAGGAAGTCTTCATCGGATTAATTTTATTATGTGGAATAAGGAACTTAAATCATTGAGCTCGGCTATAACTAATATAACAGGAAATGTTTCGCCAGAAACTATAGGAGTATATATAATTGCTTATGGTGAGATAGTACCTATATTAATTCAAGCGCAATCTCATGATATTCTGAAAAGTGTCAACTGGTATGGTAGTGATGGTACAGCAAAAAATGAACATCTGTTAAAACATAATAAAGCTGCAGAATTTGCTAATACAACTAATTTTATTAATCCGTTAATGGCTCTGAATGAGGATAATATAAAGTTTAAATCATTAGAAAATGATACTAACCTAAAAGAACTAAATGTATATGATGCTAATGCATATGATGCATTATGGATAGCTGCACTAACTGCGAATAATTCTGGAAATATGACAATTGAAGACATGAAAAATAAATTTAACAATATAACCCATTCTTACCAAGGAGTAAGTGGTTCTATAGAATTAGATCCTAATGGAGATAGGTATTCAAATTATGATTTTTGGATGGTCAAGAAAAATGAAATAGATAAAAACTATGAGTGGAAAGAGTGAGAATGGCTCTTCCGATATGAAAAATTTTTAGGTTATATCATTATTGTATGTTGGCTAGGTTCAAACTTAATATATCTCATATGAGTGAGTCTCTGACTGCACCTTAGCTAAAGTGGCTATCATCATACCCTTGGATGGTGCACTGATGTTTGTCATCTGTTAGTCAACAGATAGGAAAGAAGGTAAATGGAAAATTAAATCATCTCGGAATAAATGTAGCAAAACAGAAATACAGGAGAGCAGCATTAAAAGATAATAGAAGAAAGATTTTCGATGAATTTTTCTTTGGTAACAATTCTCAAGAAATATTAGAACTTATTGAAAGACTATAGGTATGTGCATTGTTGAAATGGATATTAATACATGTTTATTATTTAGATTAAGAAATGATCACAATAAGAAAATTTTAAAAATTTGAATTATATAAAAAATAACATTTTTTGGATTATTAACTCAATAAATTATGTTAATTTTTAAGGAACAAAAATTAAACGTGATAAAAGTTTTGGAAAATACATTTGACTACGGTATTCAATGTTAAACTAGGAGTACGTTGTACACTATGGCACCTTGGATGTATTACATAAACTTATACCAAGAAAAATATAAATGTAGATAATACATAACTACAATATTGGATATTTTCTATTTCTTTCAAATCGTAACATAAAAACTAAAATAGTAGGTCAACAGCAAATCTCTTTCCTTAATTTAACAGGTTCGTTTCGGTTGGTAATTCGTCAATTTATTGACAATAATATTATGTTTGTAGTTAACTCATATATTATACCTATCAATAAAAAAAATTATTGTTAAATATTTATTTTAAATATAAAAGTATAGTAATCATTGAAACGAAAACATGTTTTTTTACTAAGTAATGCTATTCTATATTTTTAATAACAAATTACTATCTTTTGGTTCTCTCTGAGATTTGAATGAAACTTATTATTTGGTAGATTAAGATTTTTACTCATAATACTTTTAATCTATCTTAAAATTGAAGTTGCAAAAAAATAGAGGTAATGTATTTTATGAAATAGACAGCTCTATGGTGAAAGGTCAAATGTAAAGTATTCAGCATAATTATATCCAGCCACATACCTTTCACAAGTGATTAATTGGTGAGTATCATGATAATAGGCACATACAGAGAATTCTGAGCCTACAGGCATTGCTGAATCATAAAAAGTCATGAATATTGAAGAAGGTGGAAATCCCGGATATTGCCATGTATTATAGGCACCTGTATATGAGTTAACTGCTTCTATATCTACTCCAGTTTGGCCCATAAACATAGGAACTCCGTAGGGTCTTATTTCAATTGTATATGCAAATGCCTCCAATGAAAATAAAGAAATTTGCAATATTGCAATAAGTGAAAATATACTTACAAGATTCATTGATTTTCTCGATAAAACTTTCAAACTATTCATATATAATATATAAATATTATATTAATAAAGTTTCTTATCAACTAGGAACAAATTGATGATCAAAGTTTTATATTGTAAAAATATCATATTAAATGATTTATTAAATACATGATATTGGACAAATCTATAGATTCAACAAATATGTAACTCAAAAATACAAGTTATTCTAAAACTATACATATTACTAGTCTTGAAATTGCAAGTCCTCTCTCTTCAACTACTATTTGTAGAAAGTACTATGTTACTAACTCTAATGGCTTGTAGATACTTATCTAATTGTTTATGAGAAAATAAGTGATAAATATCTTTTGTTATCTGATTAAGCATATACGGTGCATTTATTGGAATTGGATTTACTAAACATACATATTATACAAAGGTTGAAGGTTTTCTATAAATGAAGTAACGTAAGTTTTAGTATAACGGAATGTAATCTTTGCTGAGCGGGCTAGGAATGGTATTTGTTATTGTATAGTATGTTACCTTTGCAATTGATGCATTAAGAATTGAACTCGTACTCTCGGTTTGGCTAATTTTATCATCTTGCTCTGGATCCATATTATTTATTACCAAATATCATTAATATAAGAATATCATATAATAATATAATTACAAAATAGGAATGTAATGAGAATAGGATGAAATCTAAGCCATTGCACTCATCCTATTGATTTTTAAATTCTTATTGTTATTGAGGATATTAGAAGTCAAAATATTTTTTTAGGTTCTATATAAATAGATATCAAAATTCCACAATTTGTGTTGTCTTTAAATTCATATCTTGATTAATTTCATAAATGCATTAGACTAGGATGATATGAATATCACAATAAAATAATAAAAAATTAAATATATTTAAAAGTCTCAAATCATGATAATTAATCATCTTAATTTTTAACATACAAAACCAATTTTTATAATTTGAAAAAATTTATCTAATACGTTTAGAAGTTGTCGCATATTTTTTATCGTTTTGAATCAAATAAGATAAATATTCCTATTTTTAAGTTTATATACTATGAAAAGTGATGAAACTGCTAGTTCTCGGATTATGGTTGTCGATGACCAACAAGATATAACTATAACATATAAACACATTTTACAAAATACCGGTTTTATAGTGGATGTTTTTAACAATCCCTTTGAAGCATTGGAAACATTTAGAGAACGCCCAGAAGAGTATTATGACATTTTGTTAATAGATATGAAAATGCCTGGGATGAGCGGTATTGAATTATATCAAAATATAAGCAATTGTGATAAAAAAATACCAAAAATATGTTTTACCACTGGTTATGAATCCTTATATAATTTGCTAAAACAAACATTTCCAGAAATGAATAACAAATGTTTTATTAGAAAACCAGTAGATGAGGATGAATTAGTGACAACATTGAAACAAGAATTACAAAAGATCTAACAACAATTCCAAATAATTAGAAATATCTAATTTAATGCTTAATATATAAATTAATTATGTCATGATTATTCTAAAAAGTATGGTAATAGTTAAATATTTAAATTAATAGAGATATTTAATTACTATTTTTTAAAAGTCTAATACATTAGAATATATAAAAATGAAAATAATCATAAGTTCTTAGTATTAAATACAGAAAATGTTTTTTAATGTATTATTTATAATTTAACTAAATGTTTAACAACTTTTCAATTCAAAGTAATCAAGGATATTATTACTTATTGGTTGTATTGTTATATTGTAAAGTATTAATTTAATTTTTAATTTAAGAAATAAGTAAATATCAAATTTTAGAATAAATAAGTTAAATATTAACTATCTACCTTATTTACTTTGATTAATAAAGAAGGAACATGATCCTGTACTCCAAATGTGTGTCTATCCATAGAAATGTAATCTCCTATGCTTATCTCATTGTTTTTATCTATATCTGCTAGAATAAAAAAGCTGTATATCTTATTTAAATCATCTAGTTCCACATCAAATACGAATTCTAATTTTTTATTTTGAATCTCTTTTAAATTAATTTCTTTTTTTATTTCATGTATTATATTGTCTATAACATCTTCAAATGTTACATCTAATAGTTGTACAATCAAATTAAAAGTTTGATTGTTAGATTCTATGTTATTATCAAATAATATATTTAATTTTATCTGATAATTATTTGTTTTATCGATAATATTCATTTTTTATTATATTAAAAAAAGGGAAAGAAGAAGAAATTCCTTTTTCCATTAATTACCATTTTAGTATCTGATTATGTCTAAGTATATATTCTTTTGATGGTGTGTATATCTTTTTCACTTAACCCTTGTCTTTGACCTATTGTACATGAAGCTGGTCTTAAAACATCAAATGCCTTTAATCCCTGTTTTGCTCCCCCGGAAGATCCGTAGTGCATTATAGAACAGTAGTCATATGTTGATATAGGAAGTGCACCTACTGGCTTTGCATATTGTGATGCCCATCCATCCGCAAGATTGGCCCAGTGTATTTTTATGTAATTGTCGCGATCTGGTCGACATGCCTCGTGATAAACACCCATTGCATGAAGAATTTCGTGTATAAGATTACCAGTTCTAGCCCAATCAGCCACATTGATTATTTGTTTTCCACCTACCTTTCCTAGTCTTGAACTGGTGCTACTTTGATGAAATTGAAAATGAACAAAATCAGCTTGATTAGTTCTCTTAACAAATTTAAATCCAGTTTTAGATGTAATATGTTCCATAGCCGGTTGTATACGTGATTGATTTGGAAGGTTAGGATCTATTTCATAAGGCATAGTTTTATTAGGCCATCTATATCGGCTTTCAGCCATTACCAAACCAAATTTAGTGCCTCTTTCAGCAGCAGTATCGTTTTCACTATCTCTAACTCTCTCTTTTTCATTTTGTTCTAATACATTGGGATCTGGATTTCTTAATTCCTCAACTGTTCCCAAAATAATATCTCCTTCTGCTATTGCATATCCGTCAACCTCTCTAAATGGTACAAGTTCATTAACTATTCCGGGCCCAGAAAAAATTCCATATTCAATCTTACCAGTTACTTCCTCTGTCTGAGTTTCATCTCTTTCGTTTTGTTCATTAAAATTTGATTCGTTCATATGGATCTTATAAAAGTACAATTATAAAAAAAGATTGGTTTAGTATAATGCGTTATAATAATATGTAATAGATTAAGTGAATTAATAAGAAATGAAAACACTATATATATTAATGGATATTATTACTTATGAATTAAATTTCAAGTATCATATAAGAATATTTGACCTATGTTATAAAATTATAAATATTGTTTCTGTTACTAATGAATTTACATATTTTTTATTATTACATCTATTAGTTTATAATTATATTTTTCGGCGCCGAAAAATTTCTTAGGAATAATATTTATTTACTTGTTTACCTGTTATTTTGTTTATCCTCTAACAATTATGATAGTAAATTGCTATTGAATAAAAATGACTAATTAAATGTATTCTTTATTGTAATAATTCTCTACTAATACATTTAACTTGTGATTTTTTAGATAAAAAACTTTATCAATCTTATTAAAAAATAAACTATTTGAATGGATAATAATTTTAAAATACATGTAAAAAACAAAAAAAGAAGAGAGAAAATAATACAAACAACAACAATTTCCTTATTTGGATTCATTCTTTTTGTAGGATTTATTCTAGGTACAATACCAATACAAACTACATTAGCACAATCACAAGAAGGAAATTCATTATCAGCAATATCAAATACAACAGATAGCACAACCAGTAATCAGATAACATCAACTCCAGAAAATTTTGCTTCCGATACAGAAGTAGTTAATGAATCTCAATCTTTTGAAGTGGTTCCAGGACAAGAAATTCAACAGATACCAAATTCATTTATTGTAAAATTAAAGCCAGCTGAGGAAGGAGCAGCATTTGATACTGGATCATTTGAAGCGTCAATATCACCTCAATTAGAAAGTTTAGGTGGAAATGTAACAGAAACATATGACGAATTAGGATATTTAAAAATTCAGTTAGGAGATGAAATGTCAAGTGATTCTTCCGCAGCAGCAGGAGGAGAGTCTAATATTACATTATCAGCAGACGAAGAACAATTGTTAGATGATATAAAGAATAATCCTGCAGTGGAATCAGTATATAATGATGCCATAGTCACTATCCAAGCTCAAGTTCTTCCAAATGATATAGATAGAGTTGACGCCGATATGAGTCCAGCAATTTCGGGGAATGGCAAGGGAGATGTGAATGCTGATATAGGTATAGTTGATACTGGTGTTCAAGCAAATCATCCAGACTTGAATGTCTTTAAATGTGTATCTTTTGTTGACAATCCTACCCCAGGTGTACCTCTAAATTCATGTAATGATGGTAACGGTCATGGAACACATGTTGCTGGAACAGCCGCAGCAAAGGATAACGATTTGGGTGTTGTAGGAAAAGCTCCTGGAGCTAGAATTTGGGCAATTAAAGTATTATCTGATAGTGGTTCTGGATCATTTTCAGATATTTTAGAAGGCCTTAATTATGTTGCACAGAATGCTAACCAAATAGATGTGATTAATCTAAGTCTAGGAGGAGTAGGTAGTTTTCCACCAGCAGAAGATGCAATAACAAAACTTGTTAAGGAGAAAAACGTCGTTGTTGTCTTAGCAGCAGGTAATAATAATATGAATGCTATTGAATTCACTCCTGCCAAAACTCCTGCAGCTATAACCGTGTCTGCAATGGTTGATACTGATGGTAAATGTGGAGGTGGTGGTCCAAATCACCAATATGGTTCTGATGATTCATTTGCTACCTTCTCTAATTACGGAGCTTATGTAGTAGATATGGCCGCTCCAGGCGTTGATGTTCTATCTACATTTAAAGGTAATAGTTATGCAAAAATGAGTGGTACTAGTATGGCTGCCCCTAATGTAGCCGGCGCTGCTGCGTTAGTTAAAGCACTGAATCCAACAGCTACACCAGAGGAGGTTCAAATGTTTCTAGAGACCGAAGGAACAAAAAATGTAGAGCAAACTGTTGGAAATCCTGTATGCAATGGCAATGGAAAGGGTTACTTTGATGCGACTAATGATGACGATAATGAAAGAGAGGCATTGTTATACATGAAATAAAAAGACTTATTGACTAAACATTAGAATCATAAACAATTAACCATATTTTTTATTTTTTTTGATAATCTATACATATATACATATATATATTTTTTGTAACCTAACCAAAATCTTAATAAAGATATCTATATGATTATAAACGCAAATGAGTAATTTAATAGAAGAAATTTATAAAAGTGGAAGAAATCCTAGTGCAATGGCTGCCTCTTTTTCATATATGGATGAAAAAGCATTTCAAAAGTTTGGTTTATTTGACGAATGGCTAGAAGTTAAATGTCAAGATGGATCAAAAGCTCTTATTCTTAAAAATCCCAGTAAAGCCTTTGATATATATGCAAAAGAATGGTCAAGTAAATTTAATGGTTTAGTAGATGTTGCTAGTCAAGTTAAGGTAGATGCTAGTGGTGAGGTAAATTCCAAAATAGTAAAATTATTTGATAATCTAGGTAGTATTGAGGCCTTATTAAGAGAAATGTACAAAAACTCATATTTGACATTTGCGGCTTCTCCATGTAGCGAAAGAGCTCAAGATGCTAAAAGTAAAATGGATAATATTTTAATTGCAATTGGCGCATCTTTGTTAGTTATAAAATTAAATTTGGAAAATGGTTCAAAGGATCCTGCTTCTCTCTCTGCAAATATAGACAAAGTAAATACAGAGGTACTGAATTTAATTTCAAAAATAGGCGATTTAGTCTTAAAATAGGAGATTTAAGTCTTACTATAACTTTCATTTATTATATCTAAATTTTCTTTTAAATTTAATTAATTGTACTATATGTAGTAGTATAATAGTCCTGATTTTCTTAGTAGTATACTTGTTTTTTGTTAGTGGATTGTGAAATTGTAATAAGTTTTTTTTGTTTAATACCACCATTTTATTGAATTAAGAAATCTTTAACCAATAGCCCCCAAAAGTCTTATTAAGATGCTTTTAAAATCTTAATTATGGGAAATATTTTAATTAATGGAATAGATTATACAACTGGAACACCTATATCTGAGAATATAAATGAACTAGATTTTACTAATAAAATATTAAATTCTCTTAATAAGAGAGTTAAAGAATTACAATCTTTTTCTGATAAAGGTGAGGCATTAAAGAGTTTTCGTGCTATACAACAACCTACCTCTGATCCTGATAAAAATTATCCAAAACTAGTTGGATGGACATATATTATCAATGAAAATGATCCTAATAAAAAGGAAATTATAAATGCTATTAAACCATTAGCAAATTTTAGAGGAATGTCAAATCCAGAAAATCCACTAATTTATAATGGAGAAAACCTTGACAAGTGGAATGATTGGTTAATGGAAAATCTCAAAGTTCCAGGATCACCAACACCTTATTATATCTTAATCATTGGTAATCCTAATGAAAAAACAGGAATTCCATTTGAATTTCAATCGTTTCTTGGCATTGAATCATCAGTTGGAAGATTGGATTTCGATTCTATATCTGACTTTAAAAATTATGTTGAAAAAGTTATGCGCCTAGAACAATCAACAGATGCTGTTGTAAATAAAGAAATTGTTACATTTGCTCCTGATGAAGGTTATCCTGGACCTACATATTATAGTAAGCTATTTTTGGCTGAACCTTTATCCAATGATATTGAAAAATTTGGTTATAAAGTTAATAGAATATATGGAAATGATGCAACAAAAGAAAATTTAAAAAAATCGTTATCTAATTCAAAACCTGCAATGATTTTTACAGCGAGCCATGGTTTTGCTGCATATAAGGAATCATTAGAGATACAAAAAGAAATTAATGGAGCAATTTGTTGCCAAAAAGATGGAAATGAAATATCCAATGATGATTGGATGTATTCAGGTAATGATATAGACAATAATCCATCAGATTCTCCTTTTTTGGAAGGTTCAATATTTGTACAATTTGCATGTTATGGTGCAGGTACTCCAAGAGAAAGTATTTTTAATAAATGGTTTAATGAAGAACCTAAACTATATGCTCCGGAATCATTCACATCATCAATCTCCAAAAAACTATTAAGTCATCCAAGAGGCCCAATTGGATTTATAGGACATGTCGATGTAGCATTCTTACATGGATTTGATAATCCCAATACGCCAGATATGCCTCATATTAAAGGAGAACCATGGGATGTGCGAATTCAACCATTTCATTCTATGTTTGCAACTATATTAAAAAAATATCAACCAAATGGCAGATCATTATATGATATGAGCCAACGTCTTGCACTATATTCTAATGTTTTTGCCGCAAGAGCGGAACAAATGATATTAAATGAATTGCCTTTAAATAGTAATCAATTTAGAACTAAAGTAGCTGATGACTTTATAATGAGAAATGATTCTAATAACTATATAGTAATCGGTGACCCTGCAGCAAGGATAATGCTATAAGCTGATTAATTAAATTATATTTACTAGTAATTTGGAGGATTTACATGTTACATATTTCATATAGATTTACATAATGAAATTTTATTAAAATAATTTTATATCCTTATTAATCAGTTAAATATTTAATAAAATAGTTGATAACAATATCTCAAATAGATTATGAAATACTATTATGGTTATAATACCATTATACAGTTACATTTACAAATGATTTATTTATTATCTTTTATTATACAAGGTTATAACATAAAGATTCTGATATGAAATATTATAAATATCGTTATATATTTATTATAAATCTTCTATTATCTTGCACTTTTAATATCGAATAATGGTTATTACAATAACTTCAAAATTACCTGGCTTAATACTAACAAGAACATCAATTTCTTTTTCACTCAATAGTACCGTTAAATCTATACTTGTTTCAAAGAATGAAGATTGGTTTATTTTTGAACTTACAGAAAACCTGTAGATATCTTAGATTTAGTTACTACGTTGAAACAAGGAACTATAAAAGACATGACAATATTCTAAAACATTGTGAGAAATATCTAATTCAATGTTCAATATATAAAAATGACCTAAAATAAATTTATTCAAAAAATATATTAGTATAAATTTAATATTAATTAATAGATATAGTTACATAAAATTTACTTTTAAACGTTGTATTATAATAAATTAGATTAAAATGAAGATCTTGATAAAGCCTTTAATAATTGATATATAGAAAATGTTTTTAATATATATTATTTTATATCTTAAATAACTATGATTAACAATGATCTTAATTCCAAAGAAATTAGGAATCCTAATAATAATATTATTATTCTCCTTACTATTCTAAACCTCAATAAAATACTTAAAATAAAAAATTCAATTAAAAATTACAACCTTTACATGTTAAAAAGGATGTGAATATTGTGTGTCTGTAACACCATTTAATACTGATGACAAGAACAAAATTTTTGGAATTAACAAGAAAAAGAAATTATTTATCATTGGATTAGTAATTTTCATACTTGTAGAAAATTTTATTATATATCTGGTAGAACCTATCGAAAGTAAAATCCTTTGTACTAATTGGATTTTATTAATTAATTCAGCAACAGCTGGAGGATTATCTATTTTATTAGTTGTACCTAAATTATTAAAGCAAAAGCATTTAGATTCCTATTTAAAGATACATATTACTCTTGCGATGGGTTTAGTCCTATGGTTATGTGCCAATATTCAATGGTCATAGTGTTAAAGGTGTAAAATATAATCCCCATGTAGGTAAGTTTGCTGCAAGTCTTCACAGAATTAATTTTATTGTTTGGGATCAGGAACTTAAATCTTTGAGTGATGCTGTAAGTATAGCCAAAAAAAGTTTTACTCCACATTCTTATTCCAAAATAGGGATATATGTCATTGCTTATGGTGAATTAGTACCTATCTTAATTCAAGCACCATCTCACTCTGATTTGGATGAAGGTACATTGGTACGGTAGTGAGGCGACAGCCAAAAATGAGCGACTTTTAAAACATCAAAAAGCTGTGGAATTTGCTAATCAAACTAAATTTCTTAGTCCTTTCATAAGCTTAAATACCACAAATGAAAAACTTGAATTATTAGAAAATGCTACTAAATTAGAACTAAATCCAAATGATGCGAATGCATATGATGCAGTATGGATAGTTGCATTAACCGAAAATATCACAGAAAATATGCCTTTTGTAAAGTTAAAAGATAACTTTAACAAAATTATTAATTCTTATCAAGGAGCTACTGGTACTATAAAATTAGACAGTTATGGGGACAGAATTGGAAATTATGATTTTTGGATGGTAACAGAAAATAATGATACCAAGGAATATGAATGGGAAAAAGTAGATTATTAATTTATACAATCAATATATACATATATAATCTATATACTATTTTAAAATTATTATGAACTTGATGGCAACACTTATTGATATATTTTATATTTCAGGTGTAATATAAAAATAAAGAAAATACCAAAATTTTAGGGTAATTAACACTCTCTACTCTATTCACTTTAATTGATAAAAAAGAAGAAATTTTATCATGAGGATTAAATATGTACCTATCCATGACCATGTAATCTCCTATGCTTATTGTTTTTATCTATATTTATTAAAATAAAAAAAACTTTATATCTTATTCAAATCATAGATCTGTGCATCAAATGTAAATTCTAATTTTATTTTGTGGTTTAGTATAATATATAACACATTAATTGAATTAATAAATAAATGAAAAACAATATATATTAATTGGATATTATTACTTATTAAATTTTAAGTATCATATAAGAATATTTGACCTATGTTATAAAATTATAAATATTGTTTCTGTTACTAATGAATTTACATATTTTTTATTAGATCTATTATTTTGTAAAAATTTTTTTTTACAAATATTATCAAGCATTAGGATGAGTATTAAGAATCAACGTTTTATTTTCAGCAGGAATCTTATTCATCAGCTCATGAAGTTCTCGTGGAGAAATGCTGTTGATGAGTTGACCTGAATTTTCTTTTGTGTCATAAACTATAATATATAATTCTTTACTGGATTTAATCCCAAAGGCTTCACGACGACTTTCTGGAATGCTCTGTCCGCTGAAATAAACTCTCACTGTATCGCCTGGAAGAGTATCTTTAATTAATTTTGCAAAAGCATTCAATATTTTTTCTCGGGTTGCACATTGATCAGTCAAACTGTCTTCTTCAAAATTATGTTCCTTTATCAGCACTTTTTAATCTCATTGATGTCATTAATGTCCCCATTAAGTGAAAATATTAATTTCTCGAACATGTAATTGTTGATACCGATTAAAAGAGGTATTTTTTCCCAATACCTTCATTGTTTAGCCATGTTAAATACTTTTTTACCCCAGTGGTTTCATTCCGTTCTGGAAATGTTATAACAAAAGATTCAAAAAGGTTAATTGCAGCACTGAAATCCTTTTTCTTGGCAATTGCAATTCTTTGATATAAAATAGCTTCAGGCAATGTTTCTTTGAATTACGAATTTCTATTGTTTATTAGTATCTCTAATTGTGTAGTCATCCATTCAACATTAGCTGATTTTGTTTTGTCTATTTTATTCAGTCCTTTTGTTGATGAAGTATCTTCGCTTATATTTGCAAAAAGTTCTTCTAAGGAATTTTTAGGTCCTTTTCCTCGCATCACAGCTGATCTTGTAATTGGTTGATCCAAAGATGGCAAAATCAACCATCGAAATTGTGTAGGCTTTACTGTTGCAAAGATCTTTATAGTATCTTTACCCTCCTTATATCCTTCTGGAAGTCCTGTCTGAAAAGGAAAATCTATATGCTTGCCAGCCTCTAATGTCTCAAAGTCACCCTTATTTTCATCAGGCATAATTTGAGATATGCCCCAATCAGGTTGGAGGTCTAAAGCAGTTATATTAAGTGGTTGTTGGGAATTATTATATATACGCGCTACCACCTCTTCTCCAACCTTCAATGTAGTGACATTTCCTAATGATTCAATTGGTTTCAGCTCAGAATCTTTTTTGCTTTCAAAATTATCTTGGTATTGAAATAGCTTGACAATCAATTTTTTATCTGTTGAACTTAGAGGATCATCATAATTGTTCAATTGTTGAACATGATTGTATCTTGCCAAATGAACCAGCCTTGATACTATTCGTTCAGCAGAATTGTTCTCTGTCACTATTATTGGTGGATTCAAGTTAGGTATAGAAATACCTGTCTGGTCCCAGATCTCATATTCTCCTTTTGAATTGATTGCAACTTGATAGTCTATTGTGGGGATATTCTCTTCTCCATTCATTTCAACAAGTTCTACAAAGCCTTTGCTAGCTGAAGAAATGGCGAGTTTTACATTATCAAAGTGTTTTTTTTGTTCCATTGGTGGTAAACTATCCTTTTCTTGATGTACCAAAACGACTTTACGTTTTTTTTCAATTGATCCTATATTAGTAAGCAAAGCCTTATCACCTTCCTTTATAGATCTATTGTCAACAAATCTCTCTGTTATTTCAGCCGTACAATTAGATGCACCAACACTAGATACCTTTACTATTGCTACCCTTTCACTAGCCTTTAGATCAATACTGTTAGAAGGATAAATTACAAATTGTGCATCTTTACCAACTCCTTGCGCAATACCTGCATTCAGCTCTGACTTGTTCTGAACCAATAACTTCTATCACGTTGGCTCCTGATTCAGTCTTCAAGTAATCGCTTCCAAATACCATCCTATCTGTTTCACCTTCCAGTACTGGAGTTTGACTTGAATACCTATTGTGAACTTTTGCTATTACTATATCGTATAGCATTTTATAGTTGATTCCATTACGTCTCTGGCTATATAGAGCATCTAGAAGATAATAAGTCAAAACTCCACTTCGCACTTCTGGAAATTGATCTTCTATGGCAGACTCATGTTCCCTACAAGCAGCCAACAATGTATATCCTCTAGCTTCTGGAAGCCATCCACTAGTTTTGGTGATGTTCCGTGTAGCAGGTCTATCGGTTTTGGAAAGTTCAGACCACGTAGATATTAATTCCTCATTGGATGCAACTAAGCTCTCTTTGGGTCTGTCGGTAGTATCAATTGTTGAAAGACCACGAACAGCTGCCTTGGTAGACCCTCTTGTTGAACCACCAGAGTGACAACTGTCTAGAAACATAGTAACAACAAGTCCTTTGTCAACCATTTTTTTCAGCAAATGGGCAATCTCTATATCTCTAAGATAATTACTTTCAAGATTTCCAATATCAGTAGGAACTAGACCTTCATCGATGCCCTCGTCTCCCTTTATCTCTGGATAACTAGTCTTTGCTCTGCCACCATGGCCAGAATAATAAATGCATACCTGATCACCAGAATTTGCTGATTCCGTGACATGGTTAAATGCTTTCACCATGTTTTTATGGGTAGGCCATTTTTCTGAAGATTCAAGAGGTTTTTTTTCGTATCCTTCAGGATTGGATGCTGTAAGCTTCATAATATTTTCGCTTTTCATACCAAGTCTTCCAGTTAGAAAATTTTCTACTCGGTTAATGTCGTTAACACAGCCACCAAGACTTGGATAGGAGCCTCCATCAGGAAGAGAATTTGGAAAATAAAAATCAATTCCTATCAAAATAGCGCGAAGTGAATTATTACCAGAATTTTGATTTTCAGATTTAACCATAAAAACGACAAGTTATGAATATTATTAAATATATTGTATATATCTATGGCTACGGCTTAGTTAAATTTCTATAAGTATTCTACAATTGTAACTTACTAAAATTTGATTTTTCTTCCGATTTTTTTATTAATTATCCATGTTGATGTTATTTTGAATATTTTCGGCGCCTCAAAAGTTGTATATTTATTTTCAAAAAATCAATGGATTAATCAACTCATTTTTAAAATTGAGAATTATCATCTGGTAACAAATACAAAATGGATATAATCCTTATCTAAATGGAATCTTTTGTATTTTTTAATCCCGTTTCTTTATTGTAAATTTCTAATAATTTATTTACAAACTAAATACACCAAGTTTTAACTCCGTATATTCTATAACTATCAGAAATAATTAAAATATTTCCATCAAAATGAGAAACAATGATGTATACCATCTTGCTAAAAAGGAACATGTTCTCAACTGCCATTTGTTGTCATAAGTCTAATAAGTATGTATACATGTATTTGGAGGATCAACTAATAAATATGATTATGAATTGTTTGATACTGACCTCCAGAAATAAACAAGTCTACATTATGTAAAAAAATAATGACCACCACAAAATACATTCTTTTTAATTCTTTTTTAGCTTTTCTCCAAAGCAATTATCTATATCTATAACTTCATATACTTCGTATACTTCATAGTGCGAAGCACTCCCAAAGATACTATGAGAATGTTCTTCATCATCATTATTATGATTATTTCCTTCTTTACTTGGATATGAAAAAAAGAATAATAAGCCTATTATTTAATAAAGCCGAATGTATTTATACAATTTTATGC
>CAWIYT010000317.1:0-4046 GCA_963840085.1 uncultured Nitrososphaerales archaeon | reverse complement strand
AATTTAACTGTTACAATTTTGAATATTTCAATTTTAATGACACTCCCAAATATATATTAGAATTACCTTTTGCCTTTTTATATTTACATATCTAAGTAGAAGTTCTTTTTAATCATATTTTCTCTATTCGAGATTCTTCATTTCCTCTAAACAATACACCTTGAGAGCAAATAATTGCTGCTCGACCTTCATCGTTCAAACAAGAAAACATATGTTGAATATATGCAAAGTCTGCCTTGTCTTTTGATGGAGGAATTCCAAATTTAAAACGATTGTATGGATCTTTTGCTGCAGTAGCATTATCCCAATTCATAGAAAAAGGAAAATTAGCAAGGACTCTATCATATTTTTTTAGTCTTCCACCTTCTACCAGTTTAGGATTCTTTAATGTATCTCCATATTCAATAGTAAAATCTTCAATATTGTGTAGAACCATATTCATCTTACACATACCAACTGTAGAATAGTTACTATCCTGACCTTCCAAAACCAAGTCACGGTGGATCTCCTCCTTTTCTTTCAACATATTTTCTTGATTCTATAAGCATACCACCAGAACCACAAGTTGGATCACATATTCTCATTCCTTCCTTTGGTTCTACCAGATTTACCAAAAGTCTAACAACTTCTCTAGGTGTAAAGAATTCTCCACCTTTTTTCTTTGTCTCATCTGCAAATTCTGCAAGTAGATATTCATAAGCATCTCCAAAAACATCTTCCTTTTCTAGATCTTCATTTCTTAAACGAGGGAAGTTAAAATGAGAAATTAAAGCACGAAGTTTATCATCAGAATATCTTCTCTTATCATTGTATCTTGTATTTGTAAGAACACCATCTAAATCAGGATTTTCTATTTCTACTATACTACGAATATCATCAATCATTTCTTCAATGTTTTCTGCTATTGATGCTAAAACCGACCATCGTGCTTCTTTAGGTACAAAGAAATAATGTCTATTTCTATTTTCATATGCTTCTTTCTGGCTTTTTCCTTGTTTTATCAATTTTTCAGCATTTTCTTCAAATGTATCATTTAGTCTTTTCAGAAAGATTATCGTCATTATTGGATGTCTATATTCAGAAGCATCAAGTGAACCTCTTAGAATATCAGCAGCACTCCAAAGATGTGTTTTCAAAAAATCAAATGTTATTTTATTGGGGGGTTTTCTAAAGTATAATTTATAGATTTATTAATTGTTGATTATGAATTCTTATTCTTTTTGAGAGACAATATATTATATTGGAAAATTAAAAAAAACTATAAAAAGATAATTATTTTCATTATTTTGAAAATTTTATAAATAAACTTTAGTATTAATAATGTCTAATAGTTTATAACATCTCTCTTAATTTTTCTGAATCTTTACGATGATTGTTCCAGGATTTCATCTAACATTTTCATATGTTTACAACTGCTGTAAGGATTCCTTGTTTGATTTATACATGAACAACTTGTAGCACCAAATGCAGTAGCAATTACTCTATAATAACTATCTTTAACATAATTTGATTCGATAAAGTAAATTCGATGTAAATCATCGTCTGTTGCATCGTTTAAACATAAAATTCTTGTTTTTCTTTGAATGTGAATTTTCTTTGTATGAGTAACAATTTGAATTGTTTTGGTCATTGCATTGTTAGTGGTATACCAGGATATATAATTTATGGTATTCTAAGTGGTATACAATTATATATTACAGTTGATATATTAATATCAATGACAATTATAGAAGATATGGGAGAAATAACAACAGTTACAATAAATGCGCCAGGTAAATCATCTCTCAAAACCACCATTCCTATATCAATGGTTAGACAGTTTGGGATAAAACAAGGCGATCAATTAGACTGGTCAATAATTGCCTTAAGAGGAGAATTGGTTATGTTAGTTAGAAAAGTAGGTGAACCCTTGGAACAAAATGTTATACCATATGAAGACTTTCAACAAGAACATGAAAAGAATAAAAAAAGACAATTTACAGTAGATAAGGTTGCAGGACCATTTTAATAATGAATATTCACTATTAAATAGTTAAAATTACGTTCATGAATTTTCCAAATCTTAAGAATAATACTGTAAAAAATTCGATCGTTGCTATTGGATTAGCGAAGAAAGGACAGAATAATCCTTCTTTTATCCTTGGGAGTGGATTTATTGTAAATAAAGAAGGTTTTGTGCTTACTGCCAATCATGTAATAACAGAAACCAAAAAATTACTTAAACACTATCCTAATCATGAAATTGCAAGTTTCTGGATTACCGTAGAGCAAAATAGAATAACAGTAAATAAATCAATTTGTAAAAATATTGCGATAATTATACCCGATAAAGATTCTTAATATTATATTCAAGAAGAAGTAGATATTGCTTTAATAATACCTAAAATCTGTATAAATCCAAAATATTTGAAATTAAAAATAGATCCTCTTGAAACATACAGTGAAGTATGTATTTGTGGATATCCAGGCGGTAGTGATTCGTTGTATATAGCCGATTCCAAGAAGCAATATAGTTATAGATTTAGCCCTATGATGCAATTTGGTAGAATATCTACATTAATTCCTTTTGATACACAAACTCCAGTAAAGGCAATACAAACAGATATCATTACTACAGGGGGTTCTAGTGGTTCTCCAATAATAGATCCTGTAGATGCAAAAGTAATTGGAATTGCAACTAATATCATAAGTGGACCTATAATAGGACAAGGTTTGTTTAATGGAAAACATTATCCAGTAATCGGTAACGCAAAAATTGGACCTGTGTTTGGTCCTTCTTCTCATTATTTTTTTGAGATGGTACAGCATTCACTTCAAATAGCAAATGGCGAAGACATTCGATCTAAAATAAAATTAACGCATATTGGAAAATAATGCATAACTAGAATATGATGAAATATTTATTATCTTAACGTTCTATAACAGTTTATGAATCCTGCAAAAAAGCGGATTCGAAGTGAGGCTTTTGTTCCCGCTCAAGGCTTTTCATTTGAGCACAAGTTTCACTGTTTGATGAGGAAGAATGAGTGTCTGCGTTACTGTATTTAGTAACACCATTACCATATTGGTAGAGGATGAAAAAGATATTAGACCTTTTTCTACAAGTAAAGGTAGTTCAAAGTTCTGAAAGTTATTAATCTTTTTTCTAATTTCACTTTTTATTTTACGATTGTAATTTCCAGATAATTGTATATTTCCTAATAACCATTCTAATTCTGTTTTAGTTAGTAATGATATTAAAATTAAACTTCCAGAATTTATGAAAATGAACTATTATGATTCTGAACTAACAAGAATATTACAATATCTTGTAGAATTGAATCTCATTACACATTCACCTAATATATCCAAAAAAAGAAGACCAGGTAGACCAACTACTCGTGCAATTTCTGGACCAAAATCATACTATAAGGCTTCTCCATTGCTAATTACTGTTAACACATATTGAATAATTCAATAGCAAAAAATATCATTCACAGATACCTTTTAGATTCTGGAATATTATTCAAATTTTATGTAACCATACGTTTGATTACATCATACTACAAAAAACAAATCAATTTAAAATCTGTTACATTTAATAGAGAAATTATACGACTACTAGATAAAAAAACTGAAACAGAATTTGAAAAAAACTTTCATAAAGATTCCATTAAATTAAACCAGATGAAAAAAATCAAATAAAACAGGAAGCACAAATTTGGGCAAAAATGAAGTTAATTAGTCTTACTACTGATAATTTTTTGTGCCTATATCCTATAGGTGCAATTTATTATTATGCTAATCTGCTAAACCATTTGTTTATTTTTAGTTGTCCTGTATCCATTGATGATTGAAAAATAAGTTTTTCTTGTTTCTTAATTAATTGATTTATTTGCATCTTTTTCAATTAATTTGCATTTAATTATATAATATTTCTCTATATTCTTTTATTGTAGTTCACTAATTCTTTTCGAAAGTTTATTTTCTTCATTAACCGTTAGTAAATCTATTTATACTCTCTACTTATTTTTATCTGAATTAAAAATTTTTTTATCCTTTATATG
>CAWIYT010000316.1:0-11001 GCA_963840085.1 uncultured Nitrososphaerales archaeon | reverse complement strand
AAGAGGTGCTGTAATTAAAAGATAAACAGCCAAGCTTATTGTTAATATTATACCTATTATGGAAACATATGGAAAGAATGGTGTTTTATAACCATAATCAAGCTTATCTCCATACATCTTTCGTATACTAATTACTGCAAGATTGACTTGAGTAAATAAAAGTAAAAATATGACTCCTGAAGCATGAGCTATATCTTCAAGAGGAAGAGCATAAGCCATTGCTGCCATAATAATACTAGATAATATAACAGAAACATAAGGTGTTTTAAATTTAGGATGAATAGAGCTCAATTTATGAGGTAAATTATAATGTCGTCACATTGCAAAAGCAACTCTAGCAGATGAAAAAGTAGTTGCATTCAGAGCGGCAAGAGTAGATACTAATCCTCCTGCTAAAACTATGAATGCGCCATATGGCATAAATAATTCTGCTGCTTTCATTATACCCAAATCACCATTTTGACCAATGAATTGCCATGAAGGTATATCTGATGGAAAAATGGCACCAATAGAAACAAAAGCAATAAGACAATACATGATTACAACTAGCGCAAGAGATATGAAAATTGCTCTTGGAATATTTCTTTTAGGATTTTTAATTTCTTCCCCTGTTTGAACTATTATTTCATATCCTTCAAATGCAATAAAAGTTAAACCCATTGCAGCTACAAGTCCAGCAAAACCCATGGGTATAAAGTCAGCAAAATTAGATTGCCAGTTATTATTAGGATGAGAGGCTGACATAACAAATAACCCAGCAATTATAATTGATGTAATTGCTACTAGCTGGACTACCGTTATTATAGTACCTACTCTGCCTGTCTCTGAGGTTCCTTTGATGTTTATAAATGTAAAAATTGCAACAACTACAACAGCAGTCAATTTGTCCAGTGGAATTATTCCAAAAAGACTTTCTACTGGAAGAATATTCGTCATCTGCAATAGACTTACAAAAAAAGAGCCAAAACCAACTGCATACAAACTTCCAGCAATAATATGTGCAAGCCATGCCATCCAGCCACTAATAAACGCATTAGGACGACGTAATCCTTCTCGTACCCACAAATAGCCACCCCCAGCTTCTGGCATTGCTGAGCCTAATTCTGCATAACCTATTGCTGTAAAAAGAGTAATAAATGCATTTAGAATGAAAGCAAGAATAACTGAACTTCCAGCAAGTCCAATTGCAAGACCGGTAAGCACAAATATTGAGCCACCAATCATCCCTGCTATTCCAATCATCACTACATCTAACAAACCCAGAGAACGAACGAGCTTGTGTTCATGTGGATGTATTGGACTTTGTGGCTCTCTGATATTAGCCATTCAGTAGGACTGTAAGAAAGAAGCAATTTAATAAATGTATATAAAATTGTTAACATATAGATGGGAATTTTTATATTCACTTTCCATTATCATTAAATACTTAAATCTTTGATAGGTTCATAAAATAAATCGTTTACTATAAAATGATGATTGTTAATGGTTGAACCATTAGAGCGTCCCCTATCATCGTATATTCACACTCAATTTGTTACTGCTGATGAGAATACTTCTATTGCTGAAGCAGTTAAAATATTGCAGCCTAAAAATGTTGAGATAATCCTTGTTACATCAAATGGTGGAAAATATATTGGAATTGTAACAGATAGCGATATTTTAGAAAAGGTTGTTATGAAAGGAGAAGATTCAGATTTAGTATCTCTCAGGTCCATAATGACATCTCCAATAATAACATTACCTAGTTCATCTACTGTAAGACAAGCTATTGAGATTATGCGTATTCACAAAATCAAACATCTACCTGTTACTGATATTACAAATAAAGAACAAATTATTGGTACAGTAACACAACAATATCTTGCAGAAGTAATTCGTATAGCAGTTATTGAGAAAACCTTTAGAAGTTATAGGAAAATTATAAGAGAACATTATAAACCAATTTTTGCAAATGTGGCAATTGTAATGCAATTTTCTGGTTTATTGATGATTATACCTGCTTTATTAGGTACATTTCTAGGCGAATGGAAATCCTCTATTGGAATTTATTTTGCATTTGTAGGAATGTTTCTAACTGGTTCTATCATGAATATAGTAGGAGAAAAAAGCCCACTCAATCTAAAACAATCATCTATTGTTGTTGTGGTAAGTTTTGTATTGTTGAGTCTATTTGGCAGTCTACCTTATATGTATGTCAATCCATTTAGGGATGGAATTGATTTATTTTCTCTTTTTGCAACTTCATTTATGGAAAGCGCATCTGGTTTTACAACGACAGGTCTTTCTACAATAATACATCCTGAAGATTTACCTGATAGTTTTTCATTTTATCGGTCATATACTGAATGGGTTGGTGGATTAAGTTTTATTTATTTGATTGTGGCTTTGTATTACCCAGAAACGAAACTAGCAGGAATGAAAAATATATTGGGTAGTGGTATACTAAGATTTAAACAATTACTTTCTACTATTTGTATTATCTTTACAGTATATACAGCAATTATTGCTTTATTAATATTCTTTTTTGGACATGTAAATATACTTGATTCGATATCACTGGGACTTTCCACCCTTGCTAGTGGAGGATTCGTACCTTCATCTACTAGTCTTAATGTAGAAAATCCAATTCCAATGTTTGTAATTATGGGTGGAATGATAATTGCAGCATTACCTTTTGCATTTCATTTTGGTATTTTTAGTAAAAATATAGAGGCAACAAAAGAACTAAGGGAAATTCTAGTATTTATAATACTTATTATTATATTTATCATTTTATTTATATTTATAGAATCTACATTTTCAGAAAAAGAATGGATTTCTTCTATGTTTCATGTAATTAGTGCATCAACAACTACAGGATTTCAATTTATTGATTTATCGACCTTGTCTATCTATGGTAAATTAGTACTAATTGTAGTTATGTTGATAGGAGGAACTGCGTTTTCTACTGCAGGAGGAATAAAAATAGCTCGACTATTACTAATTTTCCAAAAATTAATTAATAACAAAAAATATGCATCCGCGTTTAACGAAAAAAATTATTCTAATTTGCCTCCTATTATTTCCGCAACTGCAATACAATTCCATAAAAGAATTCAACAACCTTTTAAGCCATATAATCAAGGAAAAGAAATAGCAAAAAGCCGTAAACAACCAAAATTAACAGTTCCTATAGATAAGAAAAAAGCTCATATTCTCTCTGATAAAGCCTTTAGAGAAGCATTATTTGTTGTTTTTCTTTTTATTTTATTTACAATTATAACAGCATTATGCATATATTACTTAACTAAAAACAAGCACAGTTTTATTGATTCAGTATTCGAAACAGCTTCTACTATATCTAATACTGGATTATCAGCAGGAATAACAACGATGGATTTGAATTCAATATCTAAAATGATATTATCTTTTAATATGATAATGGGAAGGTTTGAGATTATTGCCATATTATACATTTTTATTTCGAAGTTGAGAAGATAAATCATTGGTTTTATGAAATTTAAACTATATAGAATAAGGTTTTATTTTTTACAAAATTAAGAAATATTTAATTTATTTAGTTAATGATGAAAACTATATAGATTATTAATATATTTAATTAATCTAGACATTTATAACATTACTTTTAATATTAAGTAATTTTTTAGATATCTTTAAATATCTCTCAACTGTTGCAAAATCCACAAAATTAAGAGATGAATTCTGAGTAATATTGGAACAACAACAACTGATAGAACTTTTAGTTCTATTGGGAGGAACATTAGTTCTAGCAACTTTTTTTGGAACTTATTTAGCTAGAATGATTTCCTATGAAAATAAGCCAATAGAAAAGACTCTTGCAATAGTAGAAAATAGGTTTTATCGTTTAATAGGATAGATGTAAATAGACAAATGACCTGGAAAGAGTATTTTTTTGCTCTATTAATAACAAACATGATAGTTGTAATAGTTTTTACTTTAATATTTACATTCCAAAACTATCTACCTTATTCAGACAATATAGATGGTTTATCTTTAGATTTTGCTTTTACTACTGCAATATCATTTATTACAGAAACTAGTCTTCAGCACTATATCGGTGAACAACAGCTTTCAATATCATCACAAATGCTTGCAATAACATTTACATTTTTTGTAGTTCCTGCTTCAGGAATTGCTACTGCCTTTGCATTTATTCGTGCATTAATTAGAAAAAATTTTGGTCTTGGAAATTTTTATATCGATTTTACAAGGATAATTCTTACTTTTCTTTTGCCGGTTGCATTCATATCATCACTGCTTTTAATGATAATGGGAGTTCCACAAACATTAGATTCATCAATATCGCTAGATATGCTGGAATCTACAATAGAAAATAATTCTAATAACATAAATAATACTAAACCAACTATATCTATAGGACCTGTTGCATCTCTTGAATCAATAAAGTTATTAGGAAATAATGGAGGTGGTTTTTTTGATGCCAATTCTGATCATCCATTTGAGAATCCTACAGTCTTATCCAATCTCTATGAGATGTTTCTGATGCTAATAATTCCTCTTTCGTTTCCAATAGCCTATGCAAAGTTAGTAGGTCTTGGAAGATGATTATCTATACTTGTAACTATGTTAATTGGATTTGGTATTCTATTGTCCTTGTCTTTATCAACAGAAAATGGTCCTAAACTGCTAGAAACACGATTTGATAGTTTTGATAGTGCTTTATTTGGTCTTATTTCATCTACAACAGGAACAGGAGCTCTTAATTCTTCATTAGCTGGAATGTCTTCTAACTCTGTTACTTCATTTTTCTTGGGTATGTTTGTTCAGGCAATTCCAGGAGCCTCAGGCGTAGGTTTTATAACGATGTCTATTTATTGAATTCTACCGAAGACCTTCCTGTTATGTTCATTCCTTTACTTAATACTGAGCTTTCTCACATAATCATGTTGATAACGGTTACTTTTTTTGGCATTTCTTTCTTGAAGAGCCCCAGGTGAATTTAGTAGTAGCAGTATGACTACATCTAAGACTAAAAAAAGATTCAATTTAATTCAAGACAAAATATTTCAAATCGTTAAAGAAATACCAGGCATAAGATATAGAGAACTTTTGAGAACTACTGGTGGGCTGTGTTAATTTAAGAAAATATACTTAGCTGTGATGTTCTATTCTAACTTCTATGTTACTAGGATTTGTCAGAAACAAAACATCCACTATTATTGTAATGTAATCTTTGTATTTGTACTTTCTTGGTCTTAATCTACGAAATACCTCCAAGGCGTTAGTAATATTAGAGATAAGAAAATGAGGAGTTACGTGTCTATATGGAATTGGATTCAGAGATTTGGTTCATGTTATATTTACAAAAGGAAAAGATTTTATCAACAATCAGGCGAAGTTAAAAACCATATTTAGCACAATACTCTGGTGTTGTGTCAGAAGTGGCACCTGTTAAAGCATCATATATGTCAATGAAAATTAACATACCGATAAAAAATATACTGAAACTACTAAGAGCCTATTCGAAAAGTAGTTTATAGAATTTCAGTTATGGTATAACAGACTCATTAGACAAAGCTAAATCTATTTAGTATCTTAAACTTTATGAGATATTTATTTGATATCTATAACTTCTGGAATTGATTCATCATATGAAATACCAGATGCATTATGGAACAGGATTGTTCTTCTTTTACCAAAGACAAAAAGAAATACGAAGAAAAGTGGTCGTCCTAGGATGGATGATAGAAAGGCAATGACTGCTATATTCTACATAGCACGTACTGGATGTCAGTGGAAAGCACTACCACGAAGTCTTGGTGCATCAAGTACAGTACATGACAGGTTTCAGCAATGGAGAAAAGATGGTATATTCAAACAAATGTGGATTGATGGTTTAAAATTATACGATGAAAAAATTGGTATAAATTGGAAATGGCAATCAATGGATGGTGCAATAACAAAAGCACCGCTTGGGGGAAAAAAGTACAGGACCAAATCCTACAGACAGAAGTAAATCCGGTACCAAACGCAGTCTCTTGGTAGATGGTCAAGGTATTCCTCTTGGAATCGCTGTAGATAGTGCTAATAGACATGATATGAAGATGACAAAAGCAACACTTCAGAGTATAGTGATACATAGACCATTGCCATCATCATCACTAAAATTACAACAACAACATATATCTGTCTTGACAAGGGTTATGACTATCCTGAGGTATACGAGTTACTTGAAGAATATGGTTATACCATGCATATTTGCAAGAGAGGAGAAGAATACAATAATGGTAACAAAAAAAGAGGAAGAAGAAGAAAAGGATACCAAAATACAGAGCAAGAAGATGGGTTATTGAAAGAACACATTCATGGATGAACAGATTCAGAAGATTGTTGATTAGATGGGAAAAGAAGGAAAATAACTATATTGCACTATTACATTTTGCCTGTGCTTGGATAACATATAAGAGAGGAGGAGTTTTCGGATAGGCTCTTAATGAGGCACACTCAATTTATCTGGAAAAACCAATAATCTAAAATAATAATATTATCTCTTTTTATAATATAGAAGTCATAAAATATTGAATTTATTTTTATGCTTATTTTTATTAAATCAGTGTGAAGCTGAAGTATTAAAAACTCAAATATTTGATAAATAATAATGGCATCATCTTATTATGTAAATGTGAGTATGATAATATGAAATTTGAAGGTAATGGTTTGTGGTTCAATAGGATATGGAGGTGTAGACGAGATTAGACGGCTTTACAAAGTATTAAAAGAAAAAAAATATGATATAGTTGACCACTTGGTAGAAAAAGACATGGATTACTCGGACATTAATGATTTTAGAGATAAAAAAGATCTTTGTCGCGAAATAGTAAATCATGATTTAGAATATGTAAATAAGTCAGATGTTTTAGTCGTGTTAGCAAATAGCCCTAGTTATGGTACTGCTATGGAAATGTTGATGGCTAAAAATATTGGGAAAAAAATTATACTATTGGCAAAAGAACCTATTCCTACACCATGGCCAATTAACTTTTCAGACTTTATTGTAAAAGATGAAGCCGAACTAATAAAACTTCTTGATAAATTAAAAGGAGGATAGTAATGATTTTTCTAGATACTTCTTTTGATCTAGATACAATTTAATATGTTATGTTACCGAATTCTGTTATAATGAGAATTAAGCCCTCTGAACCCTTTACTTTTTTTTGATATTTTTAAATAGTATAATATGATAAATATTTTATAGATATGTCAGAAAATGAAGATACATCATCATCTGCACGAGTAGAAGGAGCTGAAGAAGTTTTAAAAAAGGCAAATCAGGCAAATCTCAAAGAAGAGGAAAAGAAAGGTATGACTGGTAAAGCAGATGTAAAAGAAGACGCCACTTCTGAAGAATGAGATACCTTACATATAGATAAAAGAAAAAAATATAGAATAAATAAAATTTTCAAAAATTAATCAATTTATTTTCTTTCTAACTGCTTGCTGCTGTATTCTTTCTCACTTACGATAAGTAATTGATCAGATAAATGAGCTAATGTATCATTTTACTTTATCTGTCATTCTCTTAATAACTGGTTAATTATCTGTAGCCTTTGATTTTTATATTTTGAATTAATAATACCAATACTTTCTGAACTACAAAATTGTGTCAAAATCAGTTGATATACCTCCGAGCCTGCTAACCATCTTTTTCTAACCTTTATATAATATGATCATTAACACTTCTAATAAGTTACCAAATTAATAAATACTAGTTTACCGATCCCAATTACATGTCATACTCGAAGCCCTCCGAGCCCGTATACTATTATGTCTCAATAACATATTTCAAAGTATAGAAAAAACCATGGTAAATATGGATTAATTTAGAATATATTTAAAATATAATGTCCTATTTTGATAGACCGATTCGATATACAAGAGTTCCAACCAATATAGAAATACTTAATATAGTAACTACAAAAAATACATTTGCAGATTGAATCGCTGTATCTGCTACTACTGCAACTAATATGGCATAAATTACTACTATAAAACCAATCAAAGTAAATAAACCAAAAGTTATAAATCTTACATTCGATGAGGTATCTACTGCAATTTCATTTCTCCTGATATCATCTATATATGATATTTTATTTACTATTTTATCTGTAAAGGATTTAGCTTTTTCTTTATATTTGCCAATAGATTCTTTGTTATTGTCCTCTATTAACGTAGATTTAGTTGACATTTGGGAATTCTCGCCATTGTTATTCATAAATATATTTTAACATTATAGCTTATTATAATTATAATAAACGCAGTAAAAAATTAAATAATTAGCATAATAAATATTTACAAGATTAAGATATACAAAAAAAGAATTCATCTAATACTATGAATTCTCTAAAGTATAGACAACAAAACAAGATGTCAAATCCCACCTTCTCAATTGAACCATTGGTCATATAGACTCTTAAAATAAACAGAAATTAGCTCAAAAACTTTATCCAAAAACTAATATAATATGTTACCGAACCCTGCTATAATGAGAATTCTCTTTTAGTATAAAAACCATTTAATGATATTTAATATTCACTTTTAATTTAGGGAAGTAAATACCATGATTATGTTCCAATATAAATTAGGAAATTTTTAGGCATCGAAAAATTAATGGAATTACTATATTAATAAGAAATAGATTATTATCTTCTTTTTTATTCTTTTTTTAATTGATCTTTCGCTTGATTGTATCCATCACTGATCAATTGATTTATTGTCTTATATGAAAAATCTGCCCATTTATTTGAGGTGGCATATTCATCTTCTTGACGGTCTATCCTTATTATTTTATTTATAGTAAATCTACCTTTTAGCAAATCGATATATTTTCTATTTTCGTCTTTTCTAAATTTACTTTTTGCATAATTGTTTAGCAAAAAATCATTAATGTCATTTTTCAATTTAGCCTTTTTATTTTCGTCAATATTCTCCAGTGCTATTTCTCTAATCTTTTTGACTAAATCTATATAATCAGTTATAAAAATTGCAACTTTTTCATCATATTCTGTTTTATTATGATATAATATATCGTTCTGTCTGTCTATTTGTCCATCATGATCAGTAGGAATTTGTTCTTCTCTTTTAGGCCATAAATTTACAATATATACTTTTTCTATATCAGGAACCTTTATGTCTTTATTATTGTCTTGATCTTCATTATCATCATTTCTCCATATACTTTTTAAAACTATATCTTCTCCTTTATCTTCAATCTTTTCTTTCCAAAAGGTATTATGTTGTCCTATTAGTTCTCTTAAAGGAGTATTACTTAATATTGCTCCATCCCAAAAGTTACGTGTAGAATCTTTTGCTTTTATTTTTGAAAAATTATAATAGACTGGAATAGATGCACTCGCTAATACATGATCTATTGTTATGCCATTAGGATATTCTATAACATGCTTGTGACCATATTCTGTTTTAGAAGCATAACTATCAAATGTTACTGTTGTACCTTCTTGTACATCTACAGTTACAATAAGCAGTCTTGGTTCTTGAGGTTCAGTCTTCAATGAAAAGCCTTTCAGATATTTATTTTCCAATAATCTTCGTAATGGATCATTATTATACAGATAGCTTGTATTAATAGGATCAAAGAATTTTTTATCTGGAATGGTAGATGGAATACTAAACATATTCTTAGCTCCAGTCATTAAAAGTTCTTTAACAGAATAATATCTTCTTGCAGCTTCTGTCTTGGCCATATCTCTGTATAAGTATCCAAAGCTATTCCATCTAAAAGGAAAGGTAGGATCCAATTCTACCCATGTTAATGTTGCTACATCTTGCCAGAAATCATATAGAATTTGATCTACACCTAACCAGCTTTCATACATAGATTTACCTTTTTTTCTATTTTGAACTACATAATTTATAACTATAGCACCCTGTATTGCACCAATAGAGGTACCTGCCACAATATCAAAAAAGTGTTTATCTTTTTGTCCATTCTGATCGTTGTTTTTAGTTATCTTCTCGTATATTGCTTTAAAGACTCCTGCCTCATAAGATCCCAATGAAGCTCCTCCTTGCATAACAAGAGCTCTCTGTGAAACATTACTATATTGATTTATATCAATCATTACTATGACAATATACAAAATGAACTCTAAAAAGAATTTGGTATAAAGGAAAATGAGTAAACTAACAGATACAACTTTTTATATTGAATAGAATTGCTTCTAATAAGATAGAATTTTTTATTTTATGGTGGCTACTTAAATTTTCAGATTCTTTGTCTCAGACAAATTAGAGAACTACAAAATTGTGTCAAAATCAGTTGACACACCTCAGAGCCCGTCTAGCATCATCTAATACAAAAGTTAGACATTATTTATTATAGTGATTATTGCAAAAAAAGGAAAATTAGCATACAGAAGGAATTTTAATTTATTTTCTTGTGGGTTTCGATTGGAGCAGTTCCATATTTGTATGTAATCTGCAATTTATCACCTATATCATAATTACAGTTTGAAATTGCTCTAGGATGATCTTGACTGTTAACAACACATTCTCCATCACTTTTACTAACTATTGTAACTTGTTCGGTAATTGTTTCTGGAAACAGATTTTGTATTGGAGTAATAAATAAAGCAAATACTATAAAAATTCCTACTATACTAATTCCAAATATCAACGCTAGTTGTTTGTTTGAGATACCTTGATTTTCTCCAGCATCTATTTCATATCCATAACTCATAATAGTATTTATTGTAATTATCCTATAAAGTATATTATACATTAATAGATAGTGCCTAAGAAAATTAAGTACTACAGTTAATAAATACTAAAAAGAAGAAGATTACCAAAATAAAAGGATTATTAAAAGTAATTTCATCTCATGGTTGACTTAACATTTATAGAATAATCTTTTTTGAACTACAAAATTGTGTCAAAATCAGTTGATACACCTCCGAGCCCGTCTAGCAACAAGGCTCTGAATCTTTCTATGATTACTAGTTG
>CAWIYT010000315.1:0-8333 GCA_963840085.1 uncultured Nitrososphaerales archaeon | reverse complement strand
ATAGTATTATATATACCAAAGTTCTCATTTGTTGGGTATGGAATATAGAGTTAAAGATATTACACTAGCTGATATTGGTAAAAAGCGGATTGACTGGGCAGAGTCTCATATGCCAGTCCTTAATGCGTTAAGAAAAAAATTTGAGAATACAAAACCTCTCCAGGGATTTAAAGTTGCAGGCTGTCTCCATGTGACTAAAGAGACAGGTGTGTTGACAAAAACTCTAAAAGCTGCTGGAGCTGAGGTTTCCTGGTGTGGTTGCAATCCACTAAGTACCCAAGATGACGTAGCTGCCTCACTTGCACGTGACCAAGAAATTGGTATTTTTGCGAGTAGAGGTGTATCAACCGAAGAGTATTATGCAGATATTCACTCTTCTATGAAACTAAGCCCAAATATTACAATAGATGATGGAGCAGATCTCACAGTTGAAATTCATAATTCTCTATCATCATCTTCTTCCTCTTCAAATACTAAATTTGACCTGTATGGAGGAACAGAAGAAACTACTACAGGAGTAATAAGATTACGGGCTATGGAAAAATCAGGTAAACTGATGTACCCTATTTTAGCAGTAAATGATGCTGAAACAAAACATGACTTTGACAATGTTTATGGTACCGGACAGTCCGCTTTGGATGGGATTATTCGTGCTACCAATGTTTTGATTGCCGGAAAAAATATTGTAGTTGCTGGTTATGGTCATGTAGGAAAGGGTATAGCAAAACGTGCCGCAGGTTTGGGTGCTAATGTTATAATAACAGAGATAGACCCAATTTCTGCACTAAAAGCCAAGTTAGACGGTTATTTTGTTACATATATGGATGATGCTGCAGCTAAAGGTGATATTTTTATAACAACAACTGGTTGCAAAGATGTTATTAGTTTAAACAATATATCTAACATGAAGGATGGTGCAATTCTCGCAAATGCAGGACACTTTAATGTAGAAATAGCAGTAGCGGAACTTGACAAGAATGCTCTGAAAAAAGATTCGATAAACGATCATGTAATGATGTATGAATTATCTCAAAATAAAAAAGTCTATCTAATAGGTGAGGGAAGACTTGTAAACCTTGCTGCAGCCGAGGGTCATCCTTCTGAAGTTATGGATATGAGCTTTGCCAATCAATTCCTGTCCGTTCTCAGACTTGCAACGACTGGTAAAGACCTGAAACCTATGGTATACAATATTGATAAAAGTCAAGACCAAGAAATAGCGTTGGCCAAACTAGAATCAATGAACGTAAAAATAGATGTTCTCTCCCCTCAACAAAAAGAGTACCTAGAAGGATTTAGTGAAGGAACATAACAACAACAACAACAACAACTAGATCATAAGGATAGTATCTTATTATGTGTAAAACAAATAAAATAAAATGAACTAGAATTATCTATAGATTGTGGATGAGTAGTCTAGCTTGGTTAAGATACTTGTCTCACACACAGGTGATCGAGAGTTCAAATCTCTCCTCATCCACTCAAACATCATTTCAACTTATTTTGAACAATAGCCTCTCGTCTCAACATTTGAAATAATTAAAGAATGAAAATCTTAAAGATAAAATAACCTTTCTCATTCTTCTATATTATCAAAAGATATAATTCTCAAAATAAAGGTGTCATAGTATTATGATGGCTATAGGATAATGAAGGATCTTTAATACCATATATGCTAAAAGATCATAAAAGGAATTAATATATAATTTGATTTAGAATAGATTTTTTTGCTAGTGAAATTATTAAAATCGTCAAGTGAATGAATAAAAGAATTTGATTCTTTTTTACGAGTTGAATAAATAAAAGAAAAATCCTATTTAGTAAAATTAGACTAACAAAAGAAAGAAAGAATAGGGTAGAATAAAAAAATGTGTCTATATTTTTCTCCAGAGGGAATTAAATAATACATCCTTCGCTTATCATCAGATCCTTTATTTGTTTTCCTAGATACATAGCCTGTTTATCTGTTACTTTTCCTAGTTGCCATTCAGCCATTAACATTTTATCAAATGATTTTAGTTCAGAACACTTTGGAAGGTCATTGTTATTATTGTTAGTGTTGACGTTACCAATATTTGTACTATTATCTTCCTCTATAGGCACTGGGACGCCTTCTGGAATAGATTCTATACCAGCTGGAAATTGGATAGTGTTGGGAGGAGGCAAAGTAGGTGACTTAGGACCTTTAGCATCGCTAAGAGATGGTGGAACATTTATAGAGTCAGGAGATGTTGGGACATTTATAGAGTCAGGAGACTTTGGAACTATTTTGTATACTGAACCTTCTTTTGAGTCCTTTACCGGAACAACTACATACAAGTAACCATCATAAGGATTAACTTCTAGATCAGTAATTCTACCAAATCCCTCTGCAAAAGTGACTGAATCAGCTTCAGTATCAGAGTCTACTACTTTATCAGCAAGTGGATCTCTGAGGGCAAGTGACTTTCTATCTTCACTAAGGTCAAAATGATAAATTTTTCCTTCACCAGCATCAGCAACAAACATGTCATTTTGATAATAGGTTCCTAATTTGTTGGAATCTAAAAATAGCATTGCAGTTGGGGCTACAGTGTTTTGCCATGATAATTCTGGCTCACTGTATCTTCCAGCTCCATTAAAAGTTACCAAACCAGCAGCAGCAGAACTTTCAGCATCAGTTTGTATAGCATTATCAAACTCGGAATTTGAACTAGACTTGGATTTACCAAAAATTGATAAAGCTCCGCTATTAAATCCAGGCTCTACAAGATTAATTTCATCACCATAGTCAGGTCCATTCTCGGTATCCCAAAGATATCCAGTCAAAGGATCAAAATCTATTCCAAAGCTATTTCTTACACCATATGCAAAATAAAGATTAAGTGGGTACTCTTTTCCAAGAATGCCATTATCAACTGGATTACCATCTGGGGATATTCTCAATATAGCTGCTCTTCCATCAGGAGGTTCTCCATTTGCAAAATTTTGGGCTAGGGTTTCGAATGGTGCACAGTCGGTGCAACTAAAATCGCCTACGGTAACATAAACATTATCATCTGGGCCAACTTTAACTACTCCACCAACGTGTGAAGGATCAGGAAATGATTTTATGGATACAATCTCCTTGGGAAATATTAATTTATTATTTTCATTATCTAACTCGTATCTAACTACTTTATTTTCACAAGACTCCTTACTCTCACATTCAACGTAGGATAAATAAACATACACAACATTAAAACCTGTATACTCTTTTTTATCAACACCAATTCCTAATAGACCCCGTTCATCTTTTCCACTAACATCTAACTGTAATAGTGGCTCCGTAACTTTTCCATCTATGATACGTTTTACAAGTCCTGTTTCTTTCTCTAAAATCAAAAAGTCATTTGGCCCAATAAAAGCCATGGTGGTAGGAAATTCTAACCCCGAGACGACTAGTTCTGATTTTAGTTTTGGGTCATTTATAATAATAGATTTAGTGTCAATTTCTTTTTCATCAGATGATTGAGCATTTACGTCTGATATAAAAGCACCGTCCAAATTCACTAGGATATTTGCCATAATTATTGATAGTATAAAAAATACAATATCTTTCTTTTTAATCAATTTTACAAAAATAAGAGAAATTAGATTAATTAAGTCATTCTAATAATTTGCTAATTGTTTTATTACAGAATAATTTTTGTCATCAATGTTCAATTAAATTGAACTAGTTAAGAATCATTATCTTGCAGGGTAATGATTATAAACCATCCATGGATTTAATATATACCACCAATAGAAGGTTTTGTCTCATTATAGAATAACAAAATTAAAATTGAGAGAATTGAACTGGATTATATGTATGATTAAAAATAAAAGATTATGTAGGCTGAGCGGACTGAGGAGGAGAAGATGAAGGCAAGGCTTCGTCAATTACTGAACATTGACCAGTCTTTTTATCTCCTTCAGCAGAATCAAAATCTGTAACTTTATCTGCGATGTCACAAATAAACATGTCAGCTCCTTTACCTCCTTTTAATTTATCCTTTCCTTCGCCTCCATCAAGCTCATCATTTCCTTTGCCTCCATTAAGCTCATCATTTCCTTCTCCTCCAAGTAATTTGTCAATGCCTTCTCCTCCATCAACCTCATCGTTTCCTCTTCCACTGTCTAATTTATCATCATTTTCGTTACCGGTTACGACATCATCTCCTCCATATCCTTTAACATTGTCATTTCCTTCGCCTCCATCAAGATCATCATCTCCAAGTTCACCACTTAGTTTGTCATTGCCATCATCACCAGATATTTTGTCATCACCTTCTCCTCCATTGAGGGTATCATCTCCGATATTCCCAGCTATTACATCATTACCATTTCCACCTTTAATTTTATCATCTCTTTCAGTTCCTTCAATATTTACATTAACTATAGGTGTTGGTGATCCACCACCAGCAGGTGGATCATTATTCCCGCTGCCTGATCCTTTTTGCTGTTGTTGTCGCGGTTGTTTGTCTTCTTCTTGAGCAGTTGAAGCTGTAATTACACTAGGAAAAATCGAAGCTGTAATAAGCATCAAAAGTAATAACATTTTTGGATTCATATCTTCTATTCCTCTATTCAGTAACAAATAACACGTTGAATTAAAAAGTATTTTTAATGATTTTTTCTCATCAAGTTCTATAATAACAATATTATAGAGCATATCATTACTTTGTTAGCTATATTACTACTAGTAGTATGATTAAGAAGATTTCATATACTATACTAATTATTATATAATAAATAATAAATATAGTGTAAAATATACAGACAAGGACAATTAAATAACTTTTTGATGTATATCTTCAACTGGATTCATCATAATATTTTCAAATAAATTAAATGAGATTGAATATAAACGATATTAATTGCTAAATAATTAAAGTATTTTAAAAGCTATTGGTCACTTAATTATTTTTTTTATAAACACATATATAATAATAAAATGTGAATATATTCTAAATAGCAATAATAAATGATAAGAATAAGATCGATGAAAAAATATTATCTGTCCACTGTATAATTTTTTAAGATATTCAAATAGCAATATACTAAAGATAATAATATGAAAATAGTGTTATTTACGATCTTCATCATCAGATAGCAAAAGAAATAATTCTGCAAGCCTGTTGGCCCAACTATTCCAAGTATTCCTATAATGATTTTTTAATAACTTTATAATTTCAGGAACATTATTAAAATCAGTATTTACAGAATAGCGTATAAATTTACCTTCTCGATTTTCTATTATCAGATTATATGACATTAATTGTTCGAGATGCCAGTTGACTGACGAATATGATATATTCAAAAAACTCGCTATATCATGCTTTGTAGGGTTTTTCTTCTCTATAATTAATAAAAGTATATTGCGTAATGATCCATTGTTTAATACTTGTAAAATTTCTTTTTCATGGTCTTGAAATACCCCATTAGGAAAATAGAATTTATAAAAGCGATGCTGTATAGATACAATTTTGCCATCTTTTTCTAATTTGTTTAATTGATATTGAATGGTTCCAACGGATAGATTCAGTTCCTTCTTAACCTTTCGAAAATGAGATCCAGGATTATTATAAATGAATTCATACACTTTATCATAGTTATTTAAGAATGACATCCAATTACACCTATCCAGATAATAATAGAAATACATAATTATTATATTTAAAGTATTAGACGTAAGTAACATTGCTACAGAATTAATATATATGACTTTTATAAAGGATTTTTTTTATATAACAATTTCAGAAAATAAATTCACATTGCCAACTAAATCCTTTTTTCATATCTATTAATGAATAGCCAAAGTTTTCAGTTTGATTAGTTCACTCATGATTTTTGTAAATTAGTTTTTTTATAACGGTTTATAATAATCTTGTATGATTTGAAAATATTATCAAAAAACCTTGGATAACAAGTTTTTAATTTTACGAAATACACGATATCATATCAGCAATTAAACTTGCTGATTTACTCAATGGGTGTTTTTGCGGCAAATCTAACACCCATTTTCTTTGATAATTGTATCAACAATTTTTTAGTTGGGGTTTTACTATTACACATGTTCAAGAATTATCTTGAGCTTCAATTACATTAGTATTAGTTGATAACTTCATTAGTATTAGCTGAAAACTTAATACTATTAGTAACACTAGAAGATTCAACATAACCAATTATTTTTTTATTTCTGGTTATTAGTTAGTGTTCGAATCAATAGCACAGAAATTTACCGACAAAAAGTACTTGGCAAAATATTAAAATACTTAAGTCTATTTTTCGATATAATCTAATATTAAATGCTTTATCATTTCAAAAATGGATGGCCTTTTTTATTACTCGTGAGTATACAAACTGAAAATTATTTATTTAAAATTATTGTCCTTTCGTGAATACAATTGATTGCCTTTTTCAAAATCTTTCAGGGTTCTCTTCTCACAATGTGAATGTTGCGGAGATAATTCTTCTCCAGTAACACATCCAAAAAATTTGTCCCCTAATTGGATTTGTCCAACCTCTGTTGTTCTGTTAAATACGAAACGGTACATCCAATATATCACCATCACTATTCTTTTGCTTGTCCAATGCCTCTTCTACATTTATGGTTTCTACCTTATACTCACCTCCTATCATACCTATAACATTAATCTGACCTGCATCACCTGCATCCGCAAGAGGAACTTTTATATTAATTTTGACCTCTTTTGCAAGGAGATTTTTTCCTTCCCCATTTAATTTGTAAAAGTTAACACTTTCATTATATTTGTTTAAAGTATTGAACAAATGGGCAGTAACTGAATCAGCAGAACCTATATTCCCTTCGTCACAATCATAAAATGAAACTCCTTTAGGAACTGATGATGTATTCTTTACTGCATAGGCACATACAAAATATTGATCTGTGGTTATAATCGAAGATATCTCATTACTCTTATCATAATTTAAATTAATGACAAGTATATTATTCTTGATTTGGCTTTTATCTTTTAATAAATCTATGATTTGTTCCTTGGCTTCTCCATTCACATACGATACAAGCTTTAGTTTTTGAACGCCTTTATCTACATTGTTTAAATTTAATTTGATCTGTAATTTCAACGTCTCTTTTTCATTTTTGGTATTGTCGTTATCATTCCCATTATTATTCTCAGTGGTGGAATACACAACTCCTATTGTACTGATAATAGCAATTGATAATAAACCGATAGAAAATATAATCAAAGAATGATTCATGATGGAACGGATGTTAAGCAATAAATTATTTCAATAGAAGATGTATTTAAATTTCTCTTATATTTAATTAGTATACCTAAAGTTATAACATTAAAAATATTATAGACTTAAGGAATATAATCTATATGTTTATAATATAGCATCATAACACAAAAAATACAGATGAAAATTGAATTCTATAATATTTGACATCGTTAATCCTATTTATCTATCTAAAACATATCACACTTAGTTAGGTACGATGATTCTACAAACAGCAATACAAGATAACAATACCTTGAGTTGACTAAGTATATGTATCATATTAATATGATAAAAGGTTATTGATACAAGTCTATACAATTATCAATATATGACAATTTGTCTAAATGTATGGAGAATATTAATATGATAAAAGATTATTGATACAAGTCTATAATAAGATGTAAATTTGCGGAGATAAATTTATGCTCTTTTTTTTAAAATTTATATATATGCCCACTCTCTACGGTTCTGTTAATTTAAGATAATTCACCTCCTTTAACTGAAAATTATAAGTATTATTTGCTATTGTATCATTATACATAGATACAAAGAATTGTATCCAGTTATTTACAATTAATAGATTACATTCAATTTGCACGCATGGATAGTAGTCATCAAAATTCTCAGTTCTATCCTTGAAATACTGGTTAACCCTTTCCATCAAACTTTTCTGAAATGGTGAATGCAAATAGTGTTTTAATCCAATTATGTTGCTTGCTTCATCATACCATGTACCACCATCAGTATAAACAGGATGTCTTTCATATTTTTCAACTAGTGAACGAATAAATTTTTCAGCAACAAGCATATTTCTCTCCTCTGAAATGTAGATTCCAAGCACTGAAGAGTGAATTGGTTCGATGCAGAACCATAGCCAAAAATGTTGATTCCCAATCTGTATAACAGTTTCATCTATTATGAATGCAGATACTCTTTTCCTTTTGTATATTTGCAATGAACCAAACCGTTGTATCCAATTCCAAACAGAAACATGACTTCTTTTATCGTCCTTGAAAATTATTAGTGCTTTAGAAGTATTACGTAGACTGAGACCAAGAAAGTATAGA
>CAWIYT010000314.1:0-19096 GCA_963840085.1 uncultured Nitrososphaerales archaeon | reverse complement strand
TACTGACTTTTATCATTATTATTCCAATAATTGTGTTTATAATTATTCTGAAATCAATAAAAATATCTTGAAAATGAATATCAAGTTTCGATAGTATAAAATAAAATAAGAAACATCTTTCGTGGCCGGAATTACAGTCTATACTATTTTCTCAAATTGAACCTAAATTACTATCCGTATTGTTTATGTATATAACACCATTTCCATGATCTATCAGGCAATGCAATCATAATGGGATGTCCTGTATTTTCATGGTGTTTAGTTGCATGAATTCCAGGTGAAGAATCACAACATCCAACATGCCCACATATAAGGCACATTCGTAATGCTACCCAATCAGAACCTTCTTTTTCGCATTCTTCACAACCTTCTGTATTGGGGTGTATTTTATCTTCCTTTATTCTTTTAAAATGCTCACAACCTTTTTGCATATAATTATATAAGAAAGATTTTATTTAAAATATATGATTTTCATCTGTTTTTAAAATGAGTTAAATGAAATGTTAAAAAAAGTAGAAAATACCAACGATAATTGAAGAATCACAGCAATTTAATTATGAATTATTTTCCAAAGCAGAAGAATACAAAACCATGATAAAAGAATTAATGGTAATTGATAATACTTAAAGATATCAACTGATTTTCAACGGAAAGATAAAAAAAGATATTCTAGCATTACCATTATCATTATCTCTACTTTCTAACACAAATGACTTGGATGAATAAATCTATATAAAAAACATAGTAATTATAAAAATTGATATAAATTTGTCCATTACTAAATATTAGATATTTTTAATATAAAATGTTTATTTAATATAAAAGAAAATAAAAAATTTGTGAAAAATTTTTATATATATTTAATTTTTTAGAATAATTACAATTTTGATGGAGAAGAGATATTATTTCAATAGAAGAATATATGAGATAGTGAAAATTATTCCTATAATTATTAGATAGAAAATCTAATAAAAAGTTAATTATATATCAAAAGAAAATGAATTTCTATTTGAAAATATTAAGGTATAAACAAGGAAAAACAACAATTTCCTTAATTTAATATGTGATTATATCATTATTTTATAATTTTTTATTATTTTATCAGAAAATAAAGATTCATTTAATTATTTTTATTTGTTTTACTGATTATAAAATTACATATAAACAATCTTATAATACAGTTACCAAATCCTACAAATTTGATATATAAAGATTTGATGAAATATCAACTATTCTTAACCTCAATAAGAATTTAGATAAATAAGAATAAAAAATTAATCATTCAGCATTAACATATAGTATTTCTACAATATCCTTTCAAATTATGAAAATGTTTAGCAATTAATTAATAATAATTAATATATATTATAATGACCATACATTACAAATTCAAATCGTTACTGCAATCTTGTATTAAAAATTTCGTTTATTTCTGCATTTCAAAAACAATTTTTTACTATATTGTTTATTTAATTATTATTGGCTACAACATTATTTGCAGGAGGGGAATTTATCTATGTTCTTGCTGTATATTATACAGGTGCTTTAATTGTCTCTACTATTTTATTGGTAATTACTATTAAAAAGAATAGATTTGAGGGAGAATATCAATTATATGCTAGAATTTTAGATGCACGAACTAAGCTTCAAAATACTGATATCTTCACAAAAATGGCTAAGGAGAGTTCACTGTATGCCGAGAGATTAAAGTTAGTTGATGAACCAAAAGAATACTATACTATAATATCATTAATAGATACAATTGAATTTATTTACAGAATCAACAAGAAAAAAATGATTGATAAAGAACTTTGGCAAAGATGGGAAAACCATGCAAAAAGTATGATGACTATTCCAAAGTTTAGAAAAGTCTGGAATGCAACAAAAGAATTTCATACCCGTGATTTTGTTAATTTCATGGATGCGTTATAATCCCTTGGAAATTTTATTTATATCCAAATCATATGATTTTTTGAACCTTTGTGTGGTATATATTTTCAATTATAGATTTAAGATTTTAGTTGCGCATATTAAGATAGTTCTATGGCCATTAAAATTAAAAAGTTTTATTCTATTATATTTACTAGCATTTACTATTATTTCTAGTGTCATCCTCTATTATTACTTTGATGGTGGATGTCATTGTAGTATTTGACATGTACTCTCCAACAAGCTATTTTACGAAAAAAAGCTAAATACAAAATAATAATAGAACCGTCATACATGGAAGGCTCTTCCTAGACCAGTTAGTCAAGTCTATCGGTAGCTTGATCAGTAGTATTTTGTAGTTTAAGATTATAACCAAAAAATATTTTATCATTAATAATATATTTGAATTTATTTATTAAATTTTAAGGTAATACAAAATTTATTATATTCTATAATAGAGAACTTAAGATATATATGATTATTATTAGATTTTTTTTAATACCATTATCTTTTTTAGATAAATTAAAGTTTAATTTACTATATTTTACTACCATACTAAAGATGATATATGAATATAATACATAGTATAGGAAAATGATAAAGTCTCTTACTGACATTATAAGTCTTATAGTAGAGAAAGTGAATAACAGTTAAAGAAATATATACTTTTCAAACTTCTGCTTTTTTAAAGTTTTTGTAAAAGAAGCTAATTGTAGTACTTGCATAGATAGGTAACAGATTCACTTACCAACATGGGTAACACTTTCTTTTATCTGCTTGACTATGTTGTTACTACTGGAATTATTTAATCTTGTTCCTTTCATAAGAAACATTTCAGATGGTGTATGACCATTGATACCACCATGTTCTCTTTCATCATTGTATGCTTTTACAAACATGTAATACATTTTCTTTCCATCATTTACATTGGGAATATTTTCTACTGCAAGAAACTCATTCTTTACTATCTTGTTGTATGCCTCAATTTTTCCTTGTAGTTGTGGATAGCCTTTTGGAATTGGTTTATCCTTTATCTTGTTCTTTTTCAAGAAACCTTTGAATATTTTGGATGTAAATTGTTTACCATTGTCATGCATTACTTTGTGAGGTTTTCCGTTCTCTACACAATGTAGTCTCCAAGTACCATCCAGTACATCTACACTCCTTTTTCTTTCAGACCAGTCACTTGCTGCTTTCCTTGAACAATCATCCTCACAACTGATAAAATAGTTCTTTTTATCTGAATTCTCAAGGTAAAATGGTCCTAAAATATCCATCTGTACCATCTGGTTTGGTTTTTTCATCTCAAACCTTTTCCATTTTCTTCTATTTCTGATCTTGCATTCCAGGATGTTCAAACCATGTCTTTTCAGTATCTTGTATATGATTTTGGTACTAAGTGATATCTCCTTTAGTCTCTTTAACCTGAATCTAATACGATTACATCCAAATCTTTTAGTTATACGTAAATCCAGTATTTCTTGTTCTATCTCTTTTGTTACTTTTCCTGGTTGTATATTGTGTGGTTCTCTACTTCTATCCTGTAGACCATCTATTCCATACTTTATGTACCTGTTCTTCCACTTGTGATATGTCTTTGTAGATATCTGGTATCTAGCACAGATATCAGTTACTGTATCTCCAGTCCATTCTTTCTCATGAATCAGATTAAATTTTGTTTGTAATTCTATTTTTATTATACACTTCCTATTAGCAGACTAGGAAGTGTTACCTATGTCAGTAAATGAAATTGTAACCTATGTCAGTAAGTACAACAGCTAACAAAGTGTTAAAAAGAATCATCGGATATGCTAGAGAAAAAAATTTTTTAAATAGCCTTATTAGATTGGAGTAAGTTTTAGAATTGATAATTTGATTGAATTACTGTATAATTAGATATATTTTCCATATCCAGATTTCAGCGATTGCTGTTTGTCCTATATTGATGTCAGACGGTAGGATTGGAAAGAAAACATAAACAAGTAGTAAAGCTAGTATACCAATAATAATTACTATCATACCAATAAGAAAAATAAAGTTTTCTCTATCAGACCTACTAGCTAAAATTTTCATAATATATACACTCGAACCAATTTAATTAATATTATCCTCAAAAATCTAATATATATCTAATGTAAAAATAATTAAATAAGTAGCATTAGATATCATTAATATTGATTTTAGTTAGTTATTTTGCTAATTTTCTATTCTCATATGATGATGCAAATAGTTAATTACACTAACTATATACATCAATTACTTTTTATCAATACTTTGAATATATACAAAGTAATTGAAAACAACTTACTATTTAATTATAGGACTCTCAATAGTTATGCTAGTAGTTTTATTTTTTATTTTAAAAGAACATGATAAAAAACCATACTCATTAGAAATTGATGCTATTAAAGATAGAACCGATATTTCAGGTACTTTTTACAGAGTCAAAGTAACCAATACAGGAACAAACCCTCTTACAGGACTAAATGTGAACTTGGGAAAAGGTGATATTCAAAACATGGATTTATTGGAACCAGGACAATCATTTTTCTTTTATCCTAAACCCGACACCAATACAAGTATTGTAAAAGTTACAACTACTGAAGGGATAGAAAAAGAAAGTAACTACCGTTCTCCATTGAAAGGATTAGGATTGCCTGGGAGTGGAAGATAATAATAATAACAGATGAAAATTATTTTTTATAAATAATATAAATAGAGATAAAAATCTACTTTAGATTTCAAGAATTATTCAAAAAAAAAAGCTAAATATACCTTTGACTATAACATAAAATAGAACAGAATTATTCGCCTTTCGAATAGAATGTGTCAATCCTAAAATGACATATGAACTTCTGTTGCCGTCTCTTTTAGTGTTTTTCCTTCTTTATGAAGTTCAATAACCTTTTTCTCTTTTTCAAATTTATTAAGGAGGAGAATGTGATACTTTTCTATAATATCTCTAAAAAATATAATTACTTAAATGGTAACGTTGATTTAATATGCTATCAATTAATTACCATTGTTATCTTCTATTTTGCATTATTCATGAAAATAATCCTGTTAAATCTACCAAATATTATATCCATTAAAATAGTAGAAGGTTAATACTATTCTATTTCATAACAAGAATAAAACTTCAATAAAGAATATAATTAGAACAATCTTTTAATGCTTTAATGGGATTTTTATTATTAAACTATAAAAAAAATATTATTATTTTTTTCTTTTCTCTTTTTATCATTTACAGTATTCCAAATATATTTAATCATTTAGTGGAAGAAAAATCTGTATTTCAGTTGACAATTCAAAATATACAAGGACAATTGCAACAACAACAACAAACAGATTATATAAAATATCAGTATCAAAGTAATTTTATAAAGGAATTTGAAATACCTATTATTAATAATGAAACAGGATTAAAAGGAATAACTACAGATTCAAAAAATAATGTATGGTTTTATCATAATACAAATACTTCAAGTGCAATTATAGAATTTAATCCTGTAAATAAAACATTTACAAAATATATAATTTCCAAAAAAACAAATGTAGATAATGCAATAACAAACTTAGCAGGTGGCCAATTAATATTTGATAAAACAAGAAATTCGATATGGTTTAGCGATGCTAGAACTAATTCTTTGGGAAAATTAAATCTAACAGATAAACAAATAGAGCTCTATAATATTCCTACAAGCAATTCGGGTATAATGGGAATAACATTATCTCCTGACAATAAAAGCATCTGGTTTGCAGAAATTATCGGAAACAACATAGGTAGTTTTGATATTGAATCAAATGATATTTTGGAGTATCCTACTGGTAAATCTACTGGACCTACTTTACTAACTTTTGATAATGAGGGTTTCTTGTGGAGTTCATTATCTTATTCAAATGAAATATTACGTATTGAACCCTCGATGGTAATTCCTGAAATTGAACTAAATGGAATGCTCAGGATTAAATTAAAAGAACCAGATATTTTTTCACCTTTTGGATTATCTGTTGTTAATGATAATAATAATAAAACAAATACTTTGTTTGTTTCAGACCATGGTTCTAGTAGAATAATGGCAATACCAATATATAATCAAAATATTTTAAATGAAGAAATTCCAAAATATACTTCCTTGTGGACATCACCTTCTAAGAACTTTCCAAATACTCTTCCTAGTGAAATTGTTTCTGACAAGGAGGGAAATATTTATTTTTCAGAACATGGAGGTAATAGAATAGCAAAATTTTCACCAGCTACTAAAACATTGACAGAATATGATATACCTACTGGACCACTTGCTACAACTGTCTTTATCTCATTATCAAATGATAATACGAAAGTATGGTTTACTGAATGGGCATCAAACAAAATAGGATATCTTGATATTACAAAACAAATTCCATTCAAAATTTTATTAACTAATGAAAATTTAAATGACAAGCCTATAATTTTTAAAAATAATACTTCTTATCAGACTTATATAGCATTAATAAGAAATAATTTCTCCTTTAATAATCAAGAAAATTTATCATTAAATAACATAGCATTATCTGTTGCTGGAATGACAGATAGTGGACCAAAAGGCATAACCTATTCATTTAATCCCCAAAGACTCAATTTAACTGAAAGTAATAAAGAAAATTCATTATTAAAACTCGATATGGTAAATGATGATAAAATAAGGTCAGAAAATAATACTCTGATGATTATTGCTAATACCTTTGATAAAGATAATTTAACTACATCAATATTACAACCCTTGTCAATTTCTATTATAAAATCAGATGATTCTTATTCTGGTTCTTCACTATCTCCTTCTTCTAGTTTAGAAGAAACAACTGCTAATTACAAAAATTATAATGCTATAAAAAAATCAAATTCTTCAGAAATTAACATAATTGATATAATAAAATACCTATTATTATCAATAGCAATAATATTGTTAGGTTTTATAATATATAAAAGGATAAAAAACAGAAATGTATCAAAGAAAAAATGATTATTCAAAATAAAATTCAAATTTTACATTTGTAAATTATGGTATATCAATATCAATAAATTGGTTTATTCAATTTGCATTATTCACTATGAATAAGATTGTGAAAGAATAATTTGTAATAGCCATAGCCCTCTCTATGTCAATTGAATAGTAGAGATGCTGTAGAAGGCTATGGCAATGTATTGGTTTGCTTTGTACGTCTTTATGTTATAAGTCAATGTGGGATAGTTAAACTATGGAGAGTATGTTAATCATATTATTTAAAAATTGGAGGTAATTTATTGGTAAAAGATGATGCATTGGTTTATCTATCTGATCGATTACCAGTTCAAAGTGAAAGAATATACACAACAATTGGAAAGAAAGTGAATGATATAATATAATTTATTTAACTAATCTTTTAATTGACTTTTTCATTTTATTTAAAAAAACTTTTTATGCAACTAAGCAAAATTTATGATGCAGTGTTTCACTTAAAAAAGAAGTTACTAAATCTAGTTTAGTTTTATATCTTAGTCTTGTTTTAGTTATAGGGTCTTTAACTCAAATATCATCAACAAATTTTTTTCAAAATAATGACCGTATTCTTATGAAAATTCCTTCAATTTATGCCCAAGACAATGGTGGCAACGGTGATGGAGGCGGCGGCGGCGGCAACGGTGATGGAGACAGAGATCATGATGATGGCAGAGACAGAGATCATGATGATGGTAGAGACAGAGATCATGACCATGATGACCATGATAGAACAAAAATCATAAAGAAATACTATAGAGAGGACGATGACGATAATGGTGTAGCAGATTTAGGTGCTTACAATATGGGATATAGAGATGGAAGATTTGACAAACTAAGCAACATGCCATTTAGTGATATAGCCCCATTCGATGATCATGGTGCTGAAACTTGGTATAAGATAGGTTATAGCGTTGGATGGAATTCTATTGTTGGAGAAAGTCCATTGATCATCAAATAATTTTTTATATTGAGGATGAAAGTTATTATGATGATGAAGAAAAAAATTACTATTACTATAACAACAATTCCAACGATTACACTATAATGAAATATATGTTATCTGAAAAGATAAAATTCTGTCAATTCCTAGAGCAAAACGACTTACTGAAACTTGGTATTGACTGTATGAGTTACGTCATGAGATAACAACAATAGAATGATGATAAAATACTTCTCTATTTCTTTTATTTATTCGTGTATTTATTTTCCAATATAGAATCTATTATTTCTTTCATCATAATAAAGGTAAATCCTATAATTTTGTAATGCAAATTGATGAAACTCTTTATCATAATACAAAGTATTTTGAATTAAATCTAAGGCATCACGCAATGGTTTTCTAGGATCTATTTTCCTATTTTTGAATCAAAGATATTTTTTCAATATATGATTTAATGCTTCAAGACTATTTTCTTTAGTCTCATAAGTACTGCTATCTCTTGCTTTTTCATCTGCATCCCATTTATCAATAATCATTTTTTTTCTTTCTTTTGTGTTCTTTTACTTTTTTTATTATATTTATCGATTTATTGATTTACAATCATCATAGTGGTAACACTTATTGTTGTTGTTTAGTATCCCTCTCTCTTCACAGTATTATACTCATTATATTCTACTACTATCATTAACTTTTACCAAAATAATGGGTAGAACAATACCATCATTTAGGATTGCTGCAGTTTTAGAAGAAAAAGAATGGAAATTATTTAGAAAATATTTGAATAAAAAAAGGTGACAAAAAAGCATTTGACAATATGTTTTCAATTGCAAGATTATACAATTCTGCTTGTTCATATGCTGCAAATCCTATTAGAATATATCCTATTATGATATCAATAGTTTTATACAATTACAAGATACTAAAGGAAAAAAAATTTTGTAAAGTCTTTTTCTTTTTCTTCTACTAATTTTAATGATGTAAATAATAATGATGAAAATACGATTTTAAAAAGAGAAATTGACAAATGGAATAACTTTTCTTCTGTTTTAAGAAAACATAATCAAGAAATATTTGAAGAAATATTACAATCATCATACAAATATTCATCTGCAATAAATACTAAGGGGGAACAATTTTCAACCGAGCCACTAATAATGTCTCTTTTATTTGAACAATATAAAATAAAGTTAATAATTACTAAATGATTATTTGTTAACTGTAAAAATCTTTATTTATTACAATTCTACAGCATTTCAACATTTCTAGTTGATAGATAATATTATTAGTTTCTTCAATATCTAGTCTTCCTACTTTTTTGAGTTCATATTATAATCTATCAATTTTAGCATCTAGTACATGTTTCAATGATTCTAATCCTTTTTTTTCTATCTAGAACCCATTGTAAAGTATATCAATTTGTAATTGAAGCATTTTATTTACTGCTAGACAATTTTTGTTAGTTCCAATATGATTTTGTAAAGTCCTGATACCTTTTTCTACATTTTCTTCTAAACTTGCATTAATTGATATAATCATCAAATCGATCCAAAAACTTACTATTAAAATTTAGAATCTCTTTGGAGAGAGAGAGACCCCGTTTATGAAAGGAATAAAAATTTAAATCGTATGAACAAATGATCTGGTTAAGTTGAAAAAACAATTCAATATCCTAGTTAATTATTGCATTAATCAGTATTCTTAGTTTTGCAATTATTAGTAATTATTATGATTACGATGGCATGATTTTAATTAATGCTCAACAAACTATAGATTCAGACGATAATACTAGTAATACTAATATCATCAAATTAGAGAATATTCCAACCAAACAGGTTAAAGTTGGAGATATTGATATTTCGTATAAAACCTTTGGCAAAGGAGATCCGATTTTATTGATCATGGGTTATGCAGGATCTATGTATGTTTGGGATCCTATTTTTTTGAAAGGATTATCTGCAAATCATACAGTCATAGTTTTTGATAATCGTGGTATTGGTAACACTACCGTTGGATCCAAAAATTTTACAATTGATCAATTTGCTGCAGATAGCGCAGGATTATTAGATGCTCTCAAGATTAACAAATCTGACATCTTGGGATATTCAATGGGTGGAATGATTGCTCAGCAGTTAACATTAAACTATCCAGACAAAGTTGATGATTTAATAATATATGCTTCTTATTGTGGTGGAAATCAATCGATTCCACCAAATCAGCAAATTGTAGAACAATTTACAAATCTATCAGGTTCTTCTGAAGATATAAAGACGAAGTTTATTCCTCTTTTATTTACTGAAAACTGGATTAAACAAAATCCTAACTATATGGAAAAATTTGCATCTTTAGAATTCCCTCCTAATGATATACTTGAAAAACAACTCGATGCAATTTTCTCTTGGGAAGGAACATGTAATCAATTAAAAAAGATATCTCAAGACACACTTGTAGTATCAGGAACAAATGATCTTATATTACCATCTGCTAATTCCATAATATTAACAGAGAAAATTCCTGGGGCATGGTTAGCACAGTTCAAAGATGGTGGTCACGGACTAATGTCTCAATATCCTGAAAGATTAAGCGCAATTGTAAATACATTTCTTGATAAATAACTAACAATTTAGAATTGTATTTCTCCTTTTTTATATCTTTTGCAAGATCAACTATCAAGAAATGTGCTAACTGATGGATTGTGAATATTCTTTTTACTATTGTTTGATTTAATACAATATCTAAATTCATTTTGTATTTTTTATGGGCTATTTCTACTATTTTATAAAAGTCAAATTTATTATCAGAGACGAGAACATATACGTTAGCAGATTCTAAACCACCAAATTTTTTAGATAAATGACCTCTGACAATAGTATCACAAATTAAATCAGAAGGAGGTTTAACAAAACAAACTTTATCTCCTAAAGTTAATTCTATCTTTTTATTCTTAAATATTTCAATTGAAAACTTGTCTTCTAATAACTTTTGTGCTGTTGTAAAGTTTGGAATATTCAAATTAGTTATGTTAGTTGGAATAGTAGAAAGAGGATAATAATCAATTTGACTTAACCTATTCTCTTTCAATCAGATTAAAAGAAAATAATATTATAAATTCTATAAAGATAGTTGAAGAGAGGGAGAGAGAATCTTAGGATCGGATTAATTGATTTATTGGTATATTATGAAATTCCTGCAGAAGGTAAGCGAGAGGAAGTAAAGAGAAAGTTTGAGAACTTTGTTGCTAGAAACCAGAAGATTTTACAACAAAAAGTTATTAAATAAATACAATTATTTTACTTCTTCTTTATTTCATTAGGAGGAAGAATTTCTATTTATAATTGAAATTATTCTTTAAATAATCTATCATCATCAGTCTCAATATTGCATAATCAAGACTGTTAAGAGTAATTGAACTTTCATTTAGTTCTAATTTATAATTTGCTTGATTTGCTAGAGTAGTTAAAAGGTTAGAAATTCCTGCTTCACTAATTGTATTTTGAATCTTTTCTCTTAGTTGATTAATTTCTTCATCAGAATTCATAATTGTTATAGATTAGTAAATGCAGAATTTATTTTTTAGGATCCTCATTTTTCTGGTTCTTGTTCTTCTGCAGCGTTAACTGTATCTTCTGCTTTTTTGAGTGTGGTTCTTCCTACTCCAACAAAACCAGCAACTATATCTCTGGTTTCATTAGGTTCCGCCAATTTGGCGGGATCTATTTTTTCATTATCTTTACCTCTTCCAAATTGTTTACCTGCTTCTTGTTGTCGTTCTTTTGCTTTCTTTCTCTCATATGGTTCGATTGCTCTTTTGATAGCAACCATTTCCTTTAAAGTTATCTAACAATCAATACGACGGATATTCTTTTAATATGCTCGATAGAGAAAACCACAATTATAATGAACATAATTTTGTATCTGTAAATGATAAAATTTTTCATTTTAGTTATAGTGCACCAACAACTCTGGATGAATATGATAAATACCTTAATGAATATAGGAACTTTAAACAGTCAATAGAATTCCTAAAGTAGACATTTATTTTATGAATCCAATTGAATTTATAATTTTTCTTTATTTAATTTAGTATTTTTAATCTTTTTAGTAATTTTCTATTGTATATGGTCTTTTTTCAATAATTATTTATATAACTAAAATTTCCTATTTGGATCACAATCTTCTTCGTTGTCGATAGCAGTAGATTTATAGTCATTGTTGTTGATTTTACTTTTTTTAGATCGAAGATTTTCCAGATAACGTTGTCCCTTTATGACATTGTTGCCATTATGTCCTGTTATCGCAATATCACGAATCGCTTTGACACTTTCTGCTTCTAATCTAAGAATATCTAAGGCTATTTCACTGGCTATTTCTGCACACTTTGCTTTTTCTACTCCTGAAGAAGTCTTATTATCAGATATTACTTGATTTTCTAATGCGTTGTACAGCGTTAACATACGATTCTTAAAAAGTTGGGACTCCATGAAAATTGTATTATCTGTCTTTTTGCGTTGATATTACATTAGCCTTGTTTCTAACCTTTTCTTATATTTGTAGTAATTTCTTTCTTGTAGACACAACGTAGTCATAATTTGAAAATCTGTTTCTCCATTACATAATCTACGGTAGATTTCTGTTAGTTCATATTCTATTTTTTGTTTTGTTCTTCTAAATCTTCTTTTTTTATTTTGTTGATCTTGTTTTTGCTTCTGTTGTTTTTGTTGTGAAGGTGATGATATTGATGGTGATGATATTATTGTCAAAACCTGAATTATAATGAACTAAAATAACTAAAAAAGATTTGCCATTTCATAATATTCATTCATTTATTTATCTCTATCTATAGTTACAGTAAAACTTATTTTGTAAATATAGTGGGTGCTTGAATTATTTATACCAATAAGTAATATTGAATTAGACACTGTTATTGTTAAAAGTATAAATGATAGTCAATGATAAGAGATGTTTTTGCTTAAAATAATAATGAGTATATAAATTGTCAGAAAAATAGAGAAATAATAAGTTTGATATTAGATAATGTACATCAATACATAGATCAAAAAAGACAAGAAATGCAATAATACGTAACTATCCAAGAATAGTTCTTGTATTCTTGCCAACCAGATCACCCCAACTAAATCTAATAGAAGTAAGATGGATGTGGTTACAGAGAAAAGCAATCAATAATTCTACATTTAGAAATGAATCTGATATTGGAAAAGCATTATCTGATTGGACATGTAACTATAACACTAATCATAGAAATATAACTAGAAACAGTTTACATAATGAACTCATGTATTTGTTCACATGACTGTTAACATATGCATCCCTATACCCGCTATGATTGCATCTGATGAATATACACCGACGATATGTCCAAATACTATCCATGATAAGTAATAAGGCATTCTCATAACTACTTCAAAAATTGTTTTTGGAATAACAAATACAATTGCACCTACAATAACTCCAACTATTACAAAAAATATTTCTCTAGAGAAAAATCTATTTTTACTTTATTGTAATTGTTCATTATTATGCTTTATGGTAGTTGCTCATTATAAAATATCATACCCCCTACAAATCGTTTATTAATTTCCATGAATCGGCCTTTATATTTGAATAAGAATTACTAAGAAACAACTGCTGATTGTTATTTATATTTCTATTTAAACTATTCATGTAGATATAATCTCTCCTGACTGATAAGCTAAGAGACATGCGTCACCCCTCCTTCACAATAAACAAAGAAGTGAAAATCAATGATTATTGTACAAGGAGAGGTGTATTTAGAGAAATGGCATATCGACATATTAAAGAAAGAGTCAGAAATAGTTAGAAAGCGGTATCATGCAGTAGTCAGAACACTCGTTAGTGACCTGATCAGGATAACAAGACAAGAAGCTGCGTACATGATTAGCAGGAGTAAAAACGTCAGTTGCAGCGAATGGTAAAAAGGTTCAGAGAAGAAGGTATTATAGGTCTGAGGTTCAGATCCAAAAGACCACATAACAGTCCAAACAGGACTCCTAACGATATAGAGAAAAGGATAGTCGAGGTAAGAAATGCTACCGGTTTTGGTTCAGAACAGCTGGTAAATATTGTAAATGAGAGTCTGAATGTAGAGAAGGTAGAGGAGAGAAGAGGAGTGCATTAGCAAGACTACAGCCTACAACATATTGACAAGACATCAACTTGTTGACGCTGAGAAAAGACTGGTCAGAAGAATAGAATACCAGTTTTTTGAATGGGATAATCCTGATGATCTGATACAGGCTGACCTGACAAGATTTAATGGAGTACCACTACTTACAATGGATGATGATCATTCCAGGAAGGGATGGGCGTTACGACTGAAAGATGAGAAGGATGATACTGTAGTAGAAGGTATGAAGAATCTGCATGACTGGAATTATGGAAATCTGCTTACTGACAATGGCAGCCAGTTTAGTAGAAGAAATTCCGTAATGAAAAAATATTGTGACCAGTACCTGATAGACAAACATATCTGGACATCAGTACATCATCCACACAAACAATGGGTAAACTATCTAACTTGCAGAAAGGACTGAAGAGGTTCTTAAGACACAGGCTGGGAAATAGCATGGACCTACATGCCATTGACGAATGTATATCTATTTACGTTGACTGGTACAACAATGGCAAGAAAGTATCTACTACTGGATACTATCCTGAAGAAAGGTAATCTGGAAAGAGAGATACTGGGTGTTATGCTAGATTGGTAAAAGTACTTAAACTGGACAGGATATTATTAATACCTGTTGTTGTAGGAGAGAGATGACATATGTCTCTTGGTTCTACATATAATCTCTCCTGACAAAGGAATATTGGTAGTATATAGATATAATGAAAATATGGTTGTAAATGAATAACTGTTGTTGTAGAAAAATTGAGGATGATATTTGTTATGTGTTATCTTTTGCACATAATAAGTATCAGTTATTGTTGCTGTTTCTGTTCTTATCATGTTCATACGTTTGATTTTGGTAGTACCAATATTTGACCAGCCATATTAGGCAAGTGCACATGGCAGACGTAATTTATAATTCCCGGATTGTTTGCTACGAATGAAACAGTATTGATTTGTCCTCTCTTAAGTTCAAAGGTTCCTATTCCATCTACAGTAACTACATGATGTGCTCCTTGTACTCCTATGAAATGGAGAGTGACTTTATCACCCTGGTTAACAACTATTTGATCTGGAGCGAATGTAAATGATCTAAAGTCCCAAGCTCCTGCTTTATTTGGTTCTGTTATCCTGAAGCCTCCTCCAGTTGGTATAGTCGAATTTACAGGAGGCTGCTCTGCTGGATGTAGTGGAGTATTCTGGGGGCAGGTATCACATTTTACGGAAGCATTTATGTTTGTCATTCCATCAAAATGTACTGTATTTATCCAGAATTCTTTGTTGGTTGTTTGATTTGGAACGACTGTCTTGAATGTAGTAACATTTGATGCCGATGGTATAGTAGTTGTCTTGGAGGAATAATTTTCTGCGAATGTCTTCTGTAGAGTTTGGCTGCTAATTTCAGTTAATACAGCGGTTGCTAATATAGCAGCTATGACGGTCGATGCTATCAGCCATGTTTGTTTTGACCTCATTTTTTTCTTATTCATGTCTAGAAAATTATATATAATTATTTTATTTAACCATCGGTTAACATCATTAACCTAAAAATGATAAAATATAATGATTTTAGATAATACCAACAGCACTGTTAACAGCATTGTAAAGACATTCGTAAGTTATTTGTGTAAACTAAAACTAGTTACTTGGTTTTATTATCTATGAACAACTTCATTCAGAAGCAATCAATCCAAAATAATCACTTTTACTTTACATTATATACTACCAAGTTAATTACAAGACTCTTAACATATCAAAGCAATGGTTTCCATGCTGCAAACACATATCGAAGATATATTTTTTGTATGATGTCCTAAATGATTAACTGTTAATATCCACCAATATTTTAAACCTAAATTATTAGTATTGTAAAATAGAAAATGATTAAAAAAATCTTATATATAGTATAGGTAGCGCTACCTCTGCTACCTTGCTACTACCTAATACCTAATCCATCCCAAGAAAATCTAAGAATTGTTTTTTTGAACCATATGCTGCCCTGACATTTCTTCCCGCTAATTTCTTTTGTCCATATTCAAAACCATCAATGATTTGCGAAACTTCATTCAGACTAGAAATAGATGGAATTTTACCTTTTATATCATAAATAAGATCAGATGTTATTATTATCATACTTCTTCCATCTGCTATTGTAACAGGATTCAGGAAAGGTATTAGATTATGTTCTAAGCAAAAGCTAAGTCTGTTAGAGAATGGCAAATTTGGAATTTCTGCAGTAGAATCTGAATTTGGTATTAGTATTTTTTCAATATTTCGATAGTATTTGTTATAAGTATCATTAATTTTATTTACTAGATAACTTCTAAACAAAAGTTCAACATCCTCTTTGCTTTCTTTCAATTGATGTTCTTCTACAAAATATTTTATCCATTCAGGGGGATGTTCTTTTCTTGCTAACTTGAACATTTGTTCTAAAATATGTTCTGCTATTTCTTTCCAATCCTTATTGCCGTCTATTAAAATTTCTTGATTTTCCATTTCATAATTTACTGTAAAATCACCTAGAATCCTTTGTCCATCCTTTATTTGTTGTTCAAATAAATTTTTAAAATCTTTTACTTCTTTTTCTGAATATTGGTCTTTTTCTGTAAAAATAATTGGTATTATTCTGCGTCTAAAACCTGTATCCATTGGAGGAATTGAATTACCTGTTAAAATACATGGTGAAAATGATGGAATATCAATATACATAGTTTTATTTACAAACTTTTTTCTGGCAATAGTATCTGTTATTGCAGTTTTAATCATCTCTACCATATCTCTATATTTGTCATCATTTAGTGGGGCTACTTCATTTATTACAATGGGATATGTACTCTTACTTAAGACCTCTCCAAACCTTGCTTTTGTATAGACTGCAGTAAATGGCACTATAGCATCTTTATCATGATATCGATTCCAAATACAACAACAGATTTCACCTAGTGTTGTTTTACCTGTATTAGACCAACCATAAAGATATATCCAAGGAATCCATTTTTTATTTACCTGTTTTAGAACATAGTCAAAAGGCGACATAATAGACCATTTTAGGAGGGTCGGAAACACATCTTTTTTCTTGAATTTGCTTTGTAAAATTTCAAGTAATTCACAACATTTTACAATTTCTTCTACTGTAGGTTTTGGATGACTATTATTATCGACATTATCATATTGTTTTATTTTTCTATTAATAAAATAAAATCCTGGGGTATCCATATCATCTTTGGTAATTAATTGTCCATTTCTTTCAAAAGCACTTATTATTATTGATAATGCTTCTGTAGCTTTTGCAGACATGTAAATTAAGGATCTATCTTTTAGATGGCCTACTATTTCATCTATATTTTTAGGCCCTATTGTAAATGAATCATTTGACTGTGTGAGAAATTTTATAATATATCTATGGTCAAATAAACCTGAAGGATTTTTATTCAATATTATTTCTACCGGTATGGCACCAATAACAATTTGAGAGAACCTAAAGAAAGATATGGTTTGGGTAGTATCATTTTCAATGCCATATTTATCATTATTTATTTTTTTTACATTTTTTTCTTTAATTAGAGCAAAGACTATTTGTTTATATTCTGAATGTGCAACCAGAAATCTTGGAGGATTATACGATATCAATTCCCAAATATGTTTGGATAATTCTTCTCTTATTTGTGGTTTAAGTTGTCTTAAGATATCATCTTTTTTGGATACTGATTTATTTTTTGTATATGAACTCAAATGAAGAATTAATTTATCTTCGTTTTTTGATGCGAACGAGCAATTATTGCCTTTATCTTGAAAAACTTTCAAATTGTCTAAAGATTTATTATTCATTGTATCTATCTTGTTTTTTAAAACAAACTCTTTAGCATTAATCCATATAGTTTTCAATTCTTTTTCAGGTATTGGTTCAGGTTTGCAAAGTTTATTGTTAATATTATATAAGAAATCTAACAGTTCATCTTCTATTTTTGCTTTCTTTTCATCATTTGGTTCATTAGCCCAGTATTTGAATAAAAGGGAATTTACTATAGATAACAATGTGCTATGTCTTGCTCCTTCCTGAATAATAATATCTGAATTTATTTCTAAAGAGTCAATCATTTGTCTAATTAATGGTGATAAATATACAGAAGAAGAAGAAACATCTTTCCCAATTTTTAGATATTGTATATTATATTTACTACAAATATCATTAATATTAGACATTAGTTTTGATGCTTCTTCAGATTTCAAGATTATTGGTGAATCTGTACCCTTAATCTGCCATATAGAGTCTGTTTCAGAGTGGTAAGAAGGTGTAGCACACATCAAACCTTTACCGTTACTTTTTATTTCTATACCTAATATACTATCAGAGCTTTTATCTGTAAATGAAATTTCTGAATAGAAATAGACATGTAGGCTATAAGGGTCATTAGCATGTTGTTCAACTATGAATTTTTCTTTTAGTTCATCAATGGAAGAAGTATTTGCTCCTATTATGTTACAAAATTCCTTAATTCCTAATTCTTTATCGAAATCGATACCAACAAAATATAATCCCTTGTTTTCTCCTCTCCATACTTTCCCTGGCATTAAAATTATGCCTTTTGCATATCGACCTTTTCTTTTCCATTCTTCATGAATTTCGTCTGTAATAGCCTTTCCTTGATACTCAGACCAATTTTCGTATGTTGCTTTATCTTTATCTAATGGGAAAATATTGATTCCTATTTTATAATGCCAAAAATCAGCCCATTGATTTATCTTATATAAAGATATATTATCATTACTTGCTATCATAACCAAGAATTCCTTTTTTGATTAAGTTCACTACAATTATGTGGAGAATTATCTAAATTGATTGGTTTAATTTGGTCATCGCTTGATTTGATATTTGGATTAAAAATTATTTTAGTATCACAATATTTACACTTAACATTTTTATATGCTGTATTATTATAATAAGTTAGAATTAACCAATTCATTTATCATAAATCATAGTGAATACAATAACTTTATATTCTATTTTTAATGATATAGTGTTATTATTGTCTTTGCTTACAAATACAAATACAAATC
>CAWIYT010000313.1:0-6856 GCA_963840085.1 uncultured Nitrososphaerales archaeon | reverse complement strand
GAATATCAATGGGAGGTAACTCAAATTGATCAAATTTTTTTTCCAAGTAATCAGGATTTTGTTTAATCCAATTTGGTGTAAATAATAAAGGAACAAATCGTTTCTTTATATCTTCTAACGACCCTGAAAGATTTGCCATTTGTTTTAATGTTTCAGGATTAGGTGGGATGGATTGATTTCCACCACAATTAGAGGCATATATTATTAAATCATCAACTTTGTCTGGATAATCTAATGTTAATTGCTGAGCAATCATTCCACCCATTGAGTGTCCTAAGACGTCTGATTTGTTAATCTTAAGAGCATCCAAAATCCTATGCTATCTGCACCAAATTGATCAATTGAGAGATTTTTAGAACCAACAGTAGTATTACCAATACCCCGATTATCAAAAACTGTGACTGTATGATTTGCAGATAATCCTTTCAACAAAATCGGATCCCATCCATACATTGACCCTGCATAACCATTTATTAGTAAAATTGGATCTCCTTTGCCAAAGATTTTATAAGAAATATCTATATCTCCAACTTTAACTTTTTTGGTTGGAATACTTTCTAATTTGAATATATTATTATTAGTATCGTCTGAATCTGTAGTTTGTTGAGCATAAATTAAAACTAGAACATGATGATGGTAATTTTCAATCATTGCAAAACTAAGAGTAATGATGGTTAAAGCAACAATTACTACTACAAGATTGAATTGTGAAGTTATTATCATCAGCTATTTCATTTCCAATATTTTTCTATAGAATTTCTATATATTCATCTATGCTTCTCTTTTACTTTCACAGATGATGGTTTCGCAAATTCAATAAAGTTAATGTATGACTACATTAGTAACGGGGTGAATTTCATTCCAGTTGTGATCATTTTTAACACCCTTGTCTTTAACCCACTTGCCAGTAACAGTAACAGTTACAGTTTCCTTTTGCCCTTGTTTAAAGTTATACAATTTTGGATCTATTCTATCACTTGTATAGCTGCCACAAGATTTTATAGCAGATGTCAAGGTAGGTTTACCAGCACATACGATTTCTGCTATGAGTTCTGCACAGTCACTTCGTTTATCTTTGCAATTATTCTCGTTTGAGTATTGAGGTGTATCTGCAAGTATATTAAAATGGAAATCACCATCACCTTCTCCTTTGTCAGGTGTTGTTGCACCAATAACTTTTCCTGTAACAGTTATACAATCTGGTTTTTTATCTGTTGTATCTTTCTCCCATTCATAAAATCTTGTATGATCGTAGGTATGATCCCATAATTTTGGACCACTATAAAGTTTTTCACAACTTGGATCTTGAGTCTCATAAGTAACAGGAATTGAAATAATCAGTATTGCAGTTAAAATACTTCCAATAGCAAATAATAGAAATATAGGTATATTTAATTGGCGACAATGATCTGATATACTAAACTTAATTTTCATTTTTAATTCTACTATATCCCACTTATATATAAGGCGACTACAACTACTGGGACTTTTCAAGACAGATGTGGTTATGGTCCACGTTTGCCTATGTTAGTAATATCTCCATGGGCCAAAGTTATTTTGTAGATCATACTATTATTGATCAAACTTCTATTCTAAGATTCATAGAAGATAATTGGAGTTTAGGACGTATAGGAAATCATTCTTATGATGAAAAAGCAGATTCAATTTTGAAGATGTTTGACTTTGACAAAGAAAAACAGCAGCAGCGTGCCAGCCCTCTCTTCTTTAGATCCTAACGTGGGACACCAATTTCGTCTAAATAGATGATAAAAAGGGAACAGCTAATTGTAGATGTGCCAGAGTCAACAAAAATTACAATCGCGTTAGACACATTTCAAAATAAATGTGAAATTAAGAACTTTATATACGAGTCTAAACTGTAAGAATCATGGATAAACAACAACAACCTTTGACAAATACTTCAAAAGAAGATGAGGAAAAAAATATAGCTCTAGCTATTCGTTACCACGACGATATATTTCAAAAAGGTAAATTAGATGTAGCAGACGAGATTCTATCACCTGACTTTGTTATACATAATCCAATTCTTCCTGAAAACCTACGTAAAGGCCCTGAAGGAACAAAGAAATATGCATCTGAAATAATAGCAGCTGTACCGGATCGAAAACTTACACACGATGATATTATTGCAAAAGGAGATAAAGTGTTAATTAGATGGACAAATAGTGGAACAAATACAGGGCCATTCTTTGGTAATCTACCTACAGGCAAATCATAGATTGCAACAGGTTTTGATCTCTTTCGCATTTCAAATGGTAAAATCATGGAGCTTTGGCAACAATATAATTTTGCCAACTGGCCATAAACAAAAGATCAAATATATAAAACTGAAAGTCTTAGATCATAGTCTAGGAATACAAGTATAAACGACAGCAAAAGAAGAAGTTTAGCAGTTCTTTTTTGGGGTAACTATCAAACACTTTATGTTTTATGATCAAATAATCATTTATGTATAAAAAAAAAGAAGTTAAATTTAATATTAAGAAAAGATTTACACATTTTGTATTTATTTCAATGGGATTTGAACTACTCTCTAAAATGAGACAATTACTTTTTTTGACTTTTTACCATAAAAAAGATCATTTTAATTTTAGTCATTTATTTATATAGTATCATTAAGATTACCTTGGAGAAATTATTGTTTTATCTAGATTAATGTCGATAGCAGTACTAAAATAAGAACTTAATGTTATAGTAAAAAGAAATAATATTTAATATTGATTTTGGATTATTATGTTTCTAATAAATTCTAATATTACAAATATTTCTTATTATAATCTAAAATAGGATTAGAAACTTATTTAATTTCTAATAGCAAGACTATCATTGTTGTACTGTATTGTTAACATACAGACAATGAAGTAAAGTGGTTCGATACTAAAATAGAGTTTCCAATACCGGAAGAATACAAAAATAGATCATTTAAGCTTGGGCTTGTTATAGATGATGTTGTATTTTTGGAACAAGATTATGTATTCAAAAATGATGAAAGTAATATAAATAATGATATTATGAAATTTATTGGTTAAATCTTTAATATTCTAAAAAATTAAATGGGACCAGCAAAAATTACAGGGGTTCAGTACTATTTATCAGCTAAATGTGTGGGATCTGAAACCTTCTATAAAGTGGGACCAATTACTTTTTGACACGAAGAATATGAATATTGTAGGATAATAATTCGACAAACTAATAACAAGGCATAAATACATAATATTTCAATCTGACATGAATGAATATAAATTCTAAGAGTTTTTTCATATTTGGGGTATTGTTTCTGCTTACGTTAAGTCTGGCAGTTATACCCTCGTTTAAGACATTCATTTTCAGTTATGCACAACCTGACAACAGAGGTGGTGGACAACAGGATGGTATGGATACACGTCCAAATATTATGTTATTTATTGGAGACGATTTTGGTTATTCAGATATTGGTGCATTTGGTGGAGAAATATCAACACCGAATCTGGATAATTTGGCAAAGGAAGGAAAAATTTTAATGAATTACCATACTGTACCAGTGTGCTCTCCAGCAAGAGTGGCATTGCTAACTGGTGTAGACCACCATATAGGCGGAATAGGTTCAATGTATGAATTAATCGCTGAAAACCAAATGGGAAAACCAGGTTATGAAACTTGGATAAACGATAGAGTTGTTACTGTTGCTCAACTATTACGTGATTCAGGATATCATACATATTTGTCTGGTAAATGGCATCTTTCTGGCAATCATTTTGAAAATGGAACATGGCCATATGATAAAGGATTTGAACAAAGTCTTACCTTGCTAAATGGTGGAGCTAACCACTTTAATGATTTTCCAGAGACTCCTTTAGAAAAGATAACCTTTGCAGAAAATGATCAAATAATTCCAAGACCAGGCAATAAAACACTATATTCCAATGAACTCTACACTGACAGAATGATAGAATATCTCAAGAATTCTACTATGATGGGAAACCCTTCTTCGCTTACCTATCTTTCCAAGTTGCACATTCACCATTCCAGTCACCACAAGAATCAGTGGCCAAGTATGAAGAAGATAAACAGTGTAGGATGGGACAAAATAAGGGAACAGAGATTTGAAAAGCAACAAGACCTTGGATTTTGGAGTAAAGATATGAAACTACCTGACAGAATCCCGCCAAACCAGCCATGGGAAGAACTTACACAAGAACAAAAAGACTATGCATCCAGAATATTAGCAGTACGAGCTAGCAATGATAGAAAATATGGATCAAAATATTGGTAAAGTAATACAATATCTTAAAGATACAGGAAAATATGACAACACACTGATTGTATTTATTTCAGATAACGGTACAAGTGAACCAGGACCACTACTTTCCATCAAATTCTCTTCAGCTTCAGCCTCCGAAATGAAGAGCTTTGTTAATCAAGTAAATAATACACTACCAAATCTTGGTAACGGAAGTTCTGTCATTAACTATGCTGCATGGGGTACGGCAACTTCAGACGCCCCATTTTCTGGATTCAAGACAAGCGAGTATGAAGGAGGTACAAGAGTTCCTTTCATCTTCAAAGAACCTGCTGGAATATCGTCCGCTTCATCTTCAGATGATGTAAACCCAGAAGTTGTCAAAGCATTTGCTTACGTAAACGATCTTGCTCCTACTTTTCTAGAATATGCAGGAGTTCAGCATCCAGGTTCATCCTACAATGGAATGCCAGTATATCCTATCATGGGAAAATCTTTGAAATCACTTTTTAATGGAACTGCCGACAACGTTTATGGACCAGACGAAATAGTCGCTGACGAGATGTTTAACAATACAGCCGTATATATGGGTGATTGGAAAGCCATCAAACATGAACCCCCTATTGGTGATGGAAAGTGGCAACTTCACAATATTGTTAATGATCCAACTGAACTAGTCGACCTAGCAGACCAAAACCCTGAAATTATACAAAAAATGATCTCTGCTTATGATGCATACGCAAAAGATGTTGGCGTTGTAATTCCTCGTGGACAAGCGTATTATGAGGGACTAGAGAGTGCATCACCACCTATTAACCAATCACAGGTAACTATTACTTCGGCAGACATAATTCCGGAGCAATTTAGTTCTGAATTACCAGTATCTTAACATGGTCGGTCGGTTCTGTCAATACTCCAACATACCTCATGTATAGACATTTTTGCTGCTGTAAAAACACTCTGTAAGGTAATGACCAGATTCAACTTAATTACATAAATATCATATTATGAAAAATAAGAATTCTACAAACAAAATTATTATTTTTTAAATAAGTAATTTTTATAAAGTAATATACAATTTCAGTTTTATTATTGACAAATAACAGACAACAACTTCCTCCAGGACCGCAAATTTCCATTTCGGAATTTATGGACCAAAGTTAATGAAAATCCTTTTAATTTTCTAATGGATATAATACAAAAATATGGAGATATTATCTATCTGAAATTACAACAAAATGATGTGTATATTTTAAGTAATCCTGATTATATAGAACAAATTCTCACCAGAGATTACAAATTATTTTCCAAAACAAGAGCAGCCGAATTAAGACCTTTTTTAGGTAATGGTCTATTGTTAAATGAAGGAGAATCACACCGACAACATAGGAAAATTATCCAACCGTTATTTTTACCTAACTCAATTAAATCCTATAGCAATATCATGGTCGACAATATAAAACACATATCTGATAATTGGCAAGAGAATACTACAATAGATGTTTTACAAGAGATGATTATGTTGGCTATGGGTGTAATGAGTGAATCGTTGTTTGGAATCAATTTTAGAGATAGGGATACATTTTCAAAAGTTAGCGATGCATTTACAAATATTTTAGAAATATTGACTAGTCAAATACATGAGCCTGTCGAGAATGTTCTCGTAGCGAAAAATCAACAAATACTGATGATGAAAAACCAAACAAGTTCCAAGATTCTCTTGATTATTTAAATCAAAAAATTTATGCTCTGATGGATCATATTAAAAAGACCAATCCTGAAAAACCAAACCTCATTTCACATCTCATGAAAGCAAAAGAACCTGACAGTGGTGAAGTTGGGTTACCTGAACAACAGATTAGAGATGAAACAATGATATTTCTATTTGCTGCTCACGATACCACATCAACTGCTCTAACATGGTCCTTGGCTTATCTTTCAACAAATCAGGAGATTCAAGATAAACTACAGAAAGAATTAGATTCGGTACTAAGAGGAAGAGTACCAACTAGTAATGATTTACCAAAGTTAGAATATACTGAAAAAATTTTCAAAGAGACTCTCAGAATAAGACCATCAGTATGGGCATTATCAAGATTGACAAATGAAGAATACAAAATCAGTGAGTATGTAATACCAAACAATTCAGTTATTTTTATGAGTCAATATGCAATGCATAATAGTCCAAAATACTATACAAATCCAGATAACTTTATCCCTGATAGATGGACAAAAGAATTCTTATTCAAGTTACCACGATTTGCCTATTTCCCATTTGGTGGAGGAGTTCAGATCTTGTATTGGAGAAACATTTGCAGTTCAAGAAGGAATTCTTGCTCTAGCAACTATTTTTCAAAGATGGAAGATTATGCCAACTGAGGAAGGCATAAGTTTTGAACCAAAAAATTTGGCTGGATTCACTAAACCAAAATATCCTATAAAAGTAATTGTGAAAAGCAGAAACTAATTAGATAACTTCTTGTTTCCTTTTTTTGGTAATATCTTGTAAAAAACTGTCAATTTGTATGTTTCATTTATCTTTGCCTTTTCTAAGACTAGCTAAAAATAAAAGAATATCAAAATACAACACAATATAAACATTAATAATAATATCTA
>CAWIYT010000312.1:0-4754 GCA_963840085.1 uncultured Nitrososphaerales archaeon | reverse complement strand
TGTATTAAGAGAATGTTTGGTAGAGAATATGTTACTGCTATAAGATTTGAGAACATGATAAAAGAAATGATACTGAAAGCATCTTTATATAACGTGTTTCAGAGTCTAACTATTACATAATTATCAATCTCAGTAGGATAGATTTGATTATCTAGATGAGTTACGCAACAAAGCATTTCACAACAATAACATAAACACTAACTATCTTTTAATTAGATTATAATACAATACTTTATTTATGAATCTAATTAATTTTTTCACAACTTTCAAACCTATTCCTTTTTAATAGATTTTAATAGAGTTCAATTGTTACTATGTTACTTTTAATTCGATACTTTTATATTTTAAATATTTATTGTTGAGTAAAATATAAAGAATAAGAATCTTTTATCTAAAGATAAAATAACAATAAAATTTGTAGACTAATTCATTTGCAAAATTTATTTCAAAATTATGATTCTTAGACGTTAATATTTCATTTAATTCTTAATCAGATCTATTTCGTCCTAAAGTTATTTGCTATTCTACTATTGTCTGACTTTGTTCTCTCATAAATTGTGTAAGATAATACTTTCCTCCTGTTCCCTTCCCAGAGATTCCAGAACTTTTCCATCCTCCAAAAGATTGCTTTCCCACAAGAGCTCCAGTGGTTGAACTTTTTTGCCTATTGACATAGACAACGCCTGCTTCTATATTATTTATAAAATCATCTATTTCTTTTTTATTATTTGAATAAATCCCTGCTGTTAATCCATATTCAGAATTATTGCACATAGCCATAGCCTGATCAAATTTGTCATATTCTTTTATGCATAGAAATGGTAAAAATAATTCTTTTTTTAAAAGTATATTTTCAGAGGATAATCCATTTACAATTGTAGGCATGACATAATATCCATATTTTAAATCACCATCATCTATTACTTTTCCTCCATAGAGAATTTTTCCTTTTTCTGTTGCGATGTTAACATATTTCTTAAAGTTTTGAAAAGCATTAGAGTTAATCAAAGGACCGAGATCTGAATCTTTATTTTCAGGATTTTCTATGTTTATTTTTTTAATATTTGATATTAATTTTTCAATAAATTCTTTTTTTATATCTTTCTGAACATAAACTCTTGAACATGCACTGCATTTTTGTCCTCCGTAAGAAAATGCAGCTTTACTTACCCCTTCTGCAGCCTTGTCCAAATCGGCAGTGTCCGTAACAATTGTAGGATTTTTTCCTCCTAACTCAGCAATTATTGGTCTCGGTTTTATAGTTGAAGAATTTTTGAAAATATTATATCCTACATCTTTAGAACCTGTAAAAACAATTCCAGAAATCTTTTTATTGTTAATTATTATTTTTCCTATGGTAGCAGCATCTCCAGTAATATAATTCAAGACACCTGGCGGTATACCAGAATCTATAATTATTTCTAATAGCTTGTATCCAATAATTGGAGTATTACTTGCTGGTTTTACAACTGCAGTATTTCCTGTAATAATTGCTCCAATACTCATTCCTAGAAAAATGGCAGCAGGAAAATTAAAAGGAGATATGATACCCCAAACACCATATGGTTTCATAACGCTAATATTTTTTTCAGATTTTCCTTTTGGGTTACTCTCAGTAATATATCCATCCTTATTGATCATATCCATACAATAATAATTAATAAAATCAATTGCTTCATCAATATCTGCAATAGATTCAAATCTATTTTTTCCATTCTCAAAAGTTAATAGTGCAGCTAATTCAAATTTACGTTTTCTCATAGTATTTGCTGCTTTTTTAAGAATTGTAATCCTATTATGATAGTCGTATTTGCTCCAATCTTTGAATGATTGAAATGAAGACTCTATTGCTCTATTTATTAATTCATCCGCTACTTTAGAAACATATCCAATTACAATTCTCCTATCAATAGGCGATATATGTTTATATTTATCTTTAGTATAGATTTTTTCATTATCTATAATAATGGGATAATCTATATTACCAAATCCTTTTTTCAAAGATTGAATAGCATTATCAAATTTTTTATGGAATAAGTTTTCTTGATTTTTTTTAATATAATTTTCATAAGTTTGCTCATTCATGAATTTCATATAAATAATAAGGATTATCTAATTATTAAACAATTTATTATCAATGACCATTATTAAGATTAATTGAATACACATCATAAAAAACATTACAGTAACAATAGTATAACAAAAAAATCTTTTTCTGTAATAAAGAAAATGAAGAAGCTTACCTATAATTCAACATTTGTCTATCCTTTAGTGATTAAGGATGGTCAAGGATGTTATATTGAAGATATAGATGGAGAACAATATCTTGATTTCACTTCTAATATTTCCTCAAGTCCATTGGGATATGGTCATCCAGAAATTAAAGAACTTATAAAAAGATATGGAGATATTGGTGCCCATAAGATAGCAGGACAAGATTTTTATTGTGAGGAACATATTCTTTTGGCTGAAAAATTACTTGCAATTACAATGTCGAATTCAAAAGTTTTTTTTATAAATAGTGGTGCAGAAGCAGTAGAGAATGCAATTAAACTTGCATATAGAAAGAATGGTCCATTAACGGGAGTTTCTTGTTTAAATGCATTTCATGGTAGAACCTTAGGTGCACTTACTTTTACATTTAGTAATGAAGTACAAAAAAGTAATTTTCCAGAATTCCCAGTAAAAAGAATAAAATTCTGTACCTCGGATAATGATCCTGAGATAGATGCAATAGAAAAATTAGCACGGGAGTATAAGATTTCTTTTATCATTACAGAACTAGTTCAAGGAGAAGGAGGAATAAATGTGGCTAGTAAAAAATTTGCAAAAAAACTTAATCTTATCTCTAGAAAATATAATATACCACTCATTATAGACGAAATACAAACAGGATTAGCCAGAACTGGAAAATGGTGGGCTTTTCAATATTATGGTATCAAACCCGATATGATATCAATTGCAAAATCACTTCAAGTTGGAGCCGTTGTTTTTGATAAAAAATTTGAACCAAATCAACAAGGGGTATTATCAAGTACGTGGGGAGGTGGTCACAGAATAGATATGGCTATTGGTATAAAGACAATTGATATAATAACTAGAGATAAGTTATTAGAGAAAGTAAATAAAAATGGAAATTTTTTAAAGCAATGTTTAATAGAATTAAAAAATGTCAACGATACAATAATGGATGTTAGGGGAATAGGATTAATGCTTGGAGTCGAATTTTATAAAAAGAAGGATAGAAATAAGGTAATAAATAAACTCTTCAAGAATAAACTATTAGTTATTCCTGCTGGTATCAAAACTATTAGAATACTACCTCCACTTATCATAACAAAGAAAGAAATTTCTAAAGGTTTAGAAATTTTTGAAAGGGCTTTGAAGGAAATTAAATATTAGTAAACTTTCTTTTTTCTTTTATATAATTTTCATGGAAATCTAGAGATCTATACAAAGCAACTATAGTTGCAGCATTTAATATTTTTCCATTAAACAGCATTTCCTTCAATTGATTTATAGTTAATGTATCAATTTTTATATACTCCATTATTCCTAAATCTTGTTTATTATTTTTTATAAGATCATAAGCTGCATATATGTAACCCTTTTGTTCAAACATAGAATAATCTAGATTATACTCTCCTACAAATAGAATCTTATTAGCATTATAACCAGTTTCTTCCTTAAATTCTCGTATTGCAGCATCCATTGGATCTTCACTATCCTCTATATAACCAGAAGGAACTTCAAATTGTATTGAATCAACTAAATGTCGGTAACTTTTAATTATTAGTACTTCATTGTCAGATACAAATGGAACCACAGTAGAGTAATTTTTTCTTTTTCCTCTAATGTATACTTTTTTAATACCATTAATACTCAATAAATCTTCATATAATTCAATATATTCATTTGAATAGACTTTTTTGTCAGAATCAATAATACTCCAGCTATCCGGTGCATTTTTTAACATTTCTTTAATAGTATTTTTTATTTTATCACATATATATTTACATGTTTAAACTATAATAATATTTTTTTCTTTATTAGACATATATACTTTCTATTTTAAACTAGATGAATTGAAAAATGGTCTATTGTAAGCTTTGAAATACAGAGATAACAAAATCATTAGGAGTAATAAATTTATCATTACCATATTTATGGTCAAATGGTGATGTAGGATTGGATTCTAAAATTTGTTTAATAGAATAACCCTTATTGATTTGTGAAGAAATATTATTTCGAACGTCTTGAAGCATGGATAAATATTCGTATAAATCATTCAAATTAGAAATATCACCATGACCGGGGATGATTAGACTTTCTTTGTTTAATAAAGGAATTATTTTTTCTAGAGCTCCAATTATACCATCTATTGTTCCGTGACTCGAAGTATCAATAAATGGATATCTATTTTTAACAAATATATCTCCTGTATGTAAGATGTTATTTTCTTTAAAATAGATCATTGAATCACCGTCTGTATGAGCATTAGGAAAATGAAAAATTTGTACTGTTTCATTCTTGATATGAAATGAAATTGAATCTGTGAAAGTAATAATTGGCAAAGCCTCCACAGGTAACGGTTTTATTTTTCTTTCCATAAATTCAATAAATTGTTCAGTGCTAAGACGTTCTCTAACATTCTCATGAGAAATGATAATGGAGCCTAATTTACCAAAGTTTTCGTTTCCTCCTGTATGATCAGGATGCCAATGTGTATTTATTAAAAATTTTATTGGTTGATT
>CAWIYT010000311.1:0-6236 GCA_963840085.1 uncultured Nitrososphaerales archaeon | reverse complement strand
TAACTTTTGTTTTTATATTATTAACAAGTTCTTTTATAGAATAAAATAAATCATCTAAAGTTCCTTATTATCTTTTAGTATAACAATTTCTCATGGTCTAAAATAGCAATTTTTTATTTCAATTGGTATTGTAGAATTAATGATATCAGCAAGAAACTTCAATAAGTTTGGATATGTTTTGTTATCTTTATAGGTAAAAGCAATAATGGAAAATTTACCTTAAATAAAGAGTATTATAAATTTGTAATGTAAAGATTATGGAGTTCCCGCGCTAGAAGTAATGAATGATATTGTAGATTATATAAATAATAAAATTACAAAAGAGAACAAACCATTAGTAGTGCATTGTGCAGCAGGCAAAGGCAGAATAGATACAATTCTAGCAGCATACCTTATGAAAAAAGATAGGATTTCTGCCAACGATGCAATTAGAAAAATTAGAACTTCTCGACCAAGATCAATTCAGTCTAAGGTTCAAGAAGAAACTTTATATAAATATGAAGAATTTTTATATTTTAAAGCTGGAAGATCTCATACCAACAATTAAAGAATTAAATTAGAAATATTATTTAAAAGATATAAATTTTGATCCTTATAAAAAGAAATATAGCATTTAAATTATTACCAAAATTCTGTTTATTAACATTGTTTAATTTTAAGGATAATATTGTAGAAACTATTGGTAAATATAACTTTTAACATAAAAAAATTTGGTAATTTATCCTAGTGAAAGCTTCTTTTCAATTTCTTTATATACATTTCGAATTGTAACTTCAGAAACTCCTGCTGCATCTGCAATTATTGCTTGTGTTACAATTCGTTGTCGGATATTTTCATCACTTTTTGGAAGTGATAGATAAATGACCGCTCCAACAATTCCCATAGGCTCTTTGCCAGCAGTTAATCCTGTTTCTTGAACTTTTTTCATAAGACGTAATGCTTCACGTATATTTTTTTCTTCAAGTTTTGCCTTTTTTCCTACTTTTTCTACATACCGAAAAAGATTTATTCGTGGTACTTGTTTTCCAAGATGCAAAACAATCTGTCGATAAACTCTGGAGGTTTCTCGATATTTCTCGTTGTTAACTGCAGATATTTCTCTTAATGTCCTAGGTATTTCAAACTCTCTGCAGGCGACATACAAAGATGCACCTAAAACAGTATTTACTTTTCTTCCGCGAACTAAACCGGCCTCTTGTACTTTTCTATAAATATATGCGGTTTTTTCTATTACAGCATTTGATAAAGCGAGTTTATCTTTTAATGAGTCTAATTGCCTAAATGCACGACTCAAATTTCGAGCTGATTTATTTATTTGAGATCTTTTGTCTAGATTTTTCATTCTATTTAGACGTGCCATCATCATAGAATTGATGACATTTCCACTAGCATCTCTGTTTGTGTTGCCTATTCTTGTTGTTAGTCCTTGATCATAAAGAGTTAGAGAAGAAGGATTTCCATTTCTTGTTTCACGTACATTATCTTCGGCTTTGTGCCATATCTTTTTTCTATCTTCTAAATCCTTAACTACAACTATACCGCATCTATTACAAATAATCTCCCCAGATTCAACATCAGTGATCATTTTGGATTCACTAGGATCACATATTTCACATTGAATTATGGATTGCATTTTTTTGGTTGTATTTATTATAATTATAGATAAACAAATATATAAATATTATACTCAAAGTTAGAATATTTATATAAGTGAAGACGAATTTCGTACAAAAAATTATGGCAATTGTTGATCTAAATTAACAATTAATTCGCAATATTTTTTGTGATGTCACAATAATAAAACTATTTACCCCGTGTTTTAACCATTTAAATCCTTTGAATTTATTAATTTTGATTTACTAATAGACAATTTAATTCAATTATTATATAGACTATTTTAATAAATCCTCTAATCAATTATTTTGAATTATTATATAAACTACTATTTTCAGCTTCTTCTTTCCTCTCTTTAGATGATCCTAAATGAAAATAATCAATCCATAAACTAGTTCTCAAAAGAAGAAAAATTAATTGAATAGGCATAATTACTTTCAAAAATAATAGAAAAAGCATTCTCAAATGCGAGATTGGAATTAGAACACTTTAACAATGATTTTGATAATAAACCTTTACATTTAGAAATTGATATTTTACAATGCATTTTAGATCAGAAAATAAAGATTATCAATAATCTCAATATGTTTAAAGAAATAGTTCAAAATAAAATACAGATTATCTTTTTAGTTACTATTATCATTATCATTACATATTAAAAGAATTTATTTCTATTAAAGTTAGCATTAATTCATATTTTGCCTTAATATCTTTATATCATGTTGTGTAATAATCATATATGAAATTCACTATAAATAAAATAAAAAGTTTTTTATATATAATGACAGTCTTGACTTTTTCAATTACTTATATCAATGAGGTATCTCAATTTGTAATAGCTCAAAGTGATGAATCTTTGGAAAAGATGCAACCCATTCCTCCATCTAATACAACCAATAATCAAACTTTGTTAGCTACTAATGTTATAATCGATTTGCTAATTTCCCAATTTCATATTTGAAATAAATTTGAAACGTGATGGTTATTATTTATTCAAATTAGCACCGTCATAAGGATAGAATTTTACCAACAATTACTAAAGTTGAATTACCCGCTACCTACCTTTGTTAATTTTTTAAAATCATAAATTAAATAGTCTAAGAGCCTATCCGAAAAACCCTCCTCTGTTATATGTTATCCAAGCACAGGCAAAATGTAATATTGCAATATAATTATTTTCCTTCTTTTCCCATCTAATCAACAATCTTCTGAATCTGTTCATCCATGAATGTGTTCTTTCAATAACCCATCTTCTTGCTCTGTATTTTGGTATCTTTTTCTTCTTCTTTTTGTTACCATTATTGTATTCTTCTTCTCCTCTCTTGCAAATATGCATGGTATAACCATATTCCTCAAGTAACTCGTATACCTCAGGATAGTCATAACCCTTGTCAAGACAGATATATGTTGTTGTTGTGGAGTATTTTTTGTAGTAGTAGATGATGATGATAGTTGAGGTTTGCATATAACAATATTCTGAAGTGTTGCTTTTGTCATCTTCACATATCATGTCTGTTAGCACCATCTACAGTGATTCCAAGAGGAATACCTTGACCATCTACCAAGAGACTGCGTTTGGTACCGGATTTACTTCTGTCTGTTGGGTTTAGTCCTGTACTTTTTTCCCCCAAGAGGTGCTTTTGTTATTGCACCATCCATTGATTGCCATTTCCAATTTATACCAATTTTTTCATCGTATAATTTTAGACCATCAATCCACATACGTTTGAATACACCATCTTGTCTCCATTCCTGAAATCTGTCATGTACAGTACTGGATGCACCAAGACTTCTTTGTGGTAGTGCTTTCCACTGACATCCAGTACGTGTTATGTATAGAATATAGCAGTCATTGCCTTTCTATCATCCATCCTAGGACGACCACTTTTCTTCTTATTTCTTTTTGTCTTTGGTAAAAGAAGAACAATCCTGTTCCATAATGCGTCTGGTATTTCATATGATGAATCAATTCCAGAAGTTATAGATATCAAATAAATTATCTCATAAAGTTTAAGATACTAAATAGATTTAGCTTTGTCTAATGAGTCTGTTATACCATAACTAAAATACTGTAAACTACTTTTCGGATAGGCTCTAAGGAGGATATTAATCAAATCCGAATAATATCCTTTTCTAACTCCATATATTCATATAAAAGTTTTTAGATAAAACATTTTTCTTATGATATTCTTGTATAATTAATTAAAAGATTATTTACTAAATATTGTCATTAAAATTTATAAATTAGATTATTATAGTTAATAAATTATAAAATTTTATTTCTTTATTTAATATTGACTATTAATATATTACTTAATATTATAAAAGAATAAAAAGATAATAGTTTTAAATAAAATTGCAATTTTTCAATTTATCATGCTCTTAATAAAGTTAGTCAACTTTAATTTCTTATGCTAGTCGATTTTAAAATCCTATTAATTATTTTGACAAGTGCTAGCTTGAGTATTGCATGTTTACCCTTCAACTTTGCAATAGCAGCTGAAAATATTGATAAAGTAAATATAGATGATCAAGATAAAGTAGCAGTAATCTCAGAATAAATCTAGAAAATATTGAAAAAGATGGTTTTATTAAAGTTGTTGCTTTTATTAATGGAGAGGAGTTTACAAAGGAAATTCCTTTAAATAACCTAAAAGAATCAACAAATAACTTAAAGGTTAAATTTGAAATGAATAAAGAGAATAATATAGTTAAAGCAGATACACCAGACGAATTTTTCTATGTGCATACCATGTTAAAGAAACTAATAATATCAATGGTACATCAGTCGTTGAAGAAAATCCTGTAAAATTTTTTGATTGTAATGAGGGAGATATCAAATGAGTAAGCCAACAGACTCAAATAAGTTTATTTAAACCAACCTCCCAGGTATATAGCAAAAGCATTAACTACTACAATGATCATAAAAAATTGCTTTGTTGCGTAACTCATCTAGATAATCAAATCTATCCTACTGAGATTGATAATTATGTAACAGTTATACTTTGAAACAAGTTATATAACGATGCTTTCAGTATCATTTCTTTTATCATGTTCTCAAATCTTATAGCAGTAACATATTCTCTATCAAACATTCTCTTAATACAAGAAAAGACAGATTCTACAATCCACCTCTGACCATAGCTGATGCTATTCTTCCATTGTTGTAGATCGGTTTTCTGTGATTGTACGTTCTTGTTTCTCAAATAATGGTTTGTCTTTCTATACTTGGCATTCTTTCTTACCTTAATTGCTGGTTGGATTCCTCTAAATGATAGAAATTGAAAATTCTTGTTATTGTCATAGGCACCATCCATGATAGCAGTATCTATTTCCTTGTTCTGTTTTATTGTAATATCATCGACTAATTTAGATAGTACTTTTCCATCATGTACTTGTTCACTAGTAACATCTAATGATAAAATTCTCTTTCGTTTGATATCTACGGCAACATGTATCTTTAGATAGCCTCTCTTGACATTCCACTTATGTCTAATCCATTCTCCTCTGTTTGTAACTTTAACACCAGTAGAGTCAATTGCAATTACAAAATTATCATCATGTTGTAAACTAGATTTGTCCTCATAGTTTATTTTGATATCCAATCTATTTATTCTTCTGCAAATTCTACTATAATCTGGAATAGATGGTAGTGTGTTTGAAGCATGCCCTCTCACTACTCTCCTTCTGTCTGTCTATATGGTAAATGAAAAATATGCTCTCATGTACCCAAGTAGTTTGATAAATGAATCTGTGGATATACGAATTTTCTACCTTCTTTTCCTTGATTCATCTTCTCTAGTTCAGAATTCCAGTTGTCCATAACATCAAAATCAAGTAATACCTCACCACGTTTAACAAGTGATTCATTATACTTCTTCCAGTTCACATGTATTATGACTAGAATAGGTTAGCTAAATATGTTAGGAATAGCGAGTTACGCAACAAGGCACAAAAAATCCAAAGTAGTATCATTTACTTCTCTCAATAATGATGTCAATAAACCAATTAGCAAAAGTGATATTGTAAGTGATGATAACGATAATATTAATAAACAAAATCCTGTAAAGGTAAGGGTAATAGTTCGAACGGAGCATAAAAAAGATGCTGAAATAATAAAGGTTATGGCTATGCTTAAAGGAGAGATAAAATCTGAAATAGTTGACGTTCAAAAAGAATTTGATAAGATTTGAGGATACACAATTGAAAGAGTATTTGCTTTTGACAGAAATACCGATATATGACCAATTCAAGTTGGAGATAGATTTCATGCATGTGTCTCTGGAGAAGATTTAAATCCACCAGAAGGAACAGAATGTGAAAAGAGAATAATAAAGAATTTAGACGGTGATAATCCTGTAGCGGCAAGGTAAATATCATGTCTTTTACTTTTTATTTGTTATAATATATAAAAGATTAAAATATATATAATTTTGTCCTTTTTTCCTATTACCTTCTAAATTAAATCAACTATTTCATCTATAATTATAAGAAGAATTGAAATAATAGGTCAAAAACCTTCACATGACATCGTAAAAAAGAGTATCATTTTTGAATTTAGTGATTTTATAATATTTTATCCTTGTTATAGTTTGGAAACCATTACTTTAATGATAGATGCT
>CAWIYT010000310.1:0-5766 GCA_963840085.1 uncultured Nitrososphaerales archaeon | reverse complement strand
CTAAAAATTGTAACCATCAACCTATTTTTGTTTAATTACTATGGATAAGGATCATATTCTTTTGATATTGTCAATAGCCTTAACAATATATAATGAATGTTTATCTAGCACGTAATGCATTAAGAATAACAGCAATATCAAGTAATTCTTGAATTAGTGCTCCCATTGTTGGGGGTATTATACCAAAACTTGCTATGATCATGAAAATAAAGCTAGCTCCTAAACCAACATAAATACTTTGTTTAGCAATCTGTATTGTTCTTTTACTAATTTCTATAGTGTCTCTTACTTTAGTAATATCATCTACCAATAATACTATATCTGCTGCTTCAGCTGATATTGCTGTACCATGAGCTCCCATTGCTATGCCAACAGTTGAGACAGCTAGTGCAGGGGCATCATTGATGCCATCGCCAACCATTATGACATTTTTGTATCTTTCTCTTAGTTTTTTTACCGAGTTTACTTTATGTTCTGGTAATAGATTAGCTTCAAAACTATTAATACCTGTCTCTTGAGCAATTATTTGAGAATTTTCATAACTATCACCACTTAATATCTTCGTCTCTTTTACTCCTACTTTTCGCAAATGTTCAATCATGGTTTTAACGCCTGCACGTATTATATCACCAAACACTATAATGCCAACAGGTGTATTATTGATATTTACAAATGCCAACATTTTTCCTTTAAATTGGTTTTGTTTTTTTAAATCTAATATTTTTTCTAGAGAGTGTTTGTCTATGCTATTTTCTAAAATACTTTGAGATCCTACAACAATATGTTCTCCATTAAGAAATCCTTCAACTCCAATACCAGCTATTTCATGGAAATTATTTGGGATTGGTAGTTTTCCAAATTTTTCTTGTGCTTTCTGAGTTATTACTTTAGCAGTTGGATGTGATGATAATTGTTCTAAACAGGCAGCCTTTAGTAAAATATCGTTGGAATTAAGATTATTAATTTCTATTATTTTTTCAATTCTTGGAGTTCCAAAAGTTATTGTACCTGTCTTATCAAATACGATAGAATCTGCTTTTCCTATCTGTTCTAGCGAGATGCCACTCTTGATTATTATTCCAATTTTTGCAGCCTTGTTTATTCCGCCTATAATTGCTATTGGAGTTGCAAAAATAAGTGAACAAGGTGATGCTACAACCAATACTGATAGAATAGTCTCTATTTTTCCAGTTATAATCCAGCCAAAAAGACTCATAAAAATTGTAAGAGGGGTAAACCATATTGCATATCTGTCAGCCAGACGTTGAATTGGAGCTTTTTCTTCTTGTGCTTTTCTAACCATCTGGACTATTTTAGAGTATTGGCTTTCTTCAGTTAATTTGTCAGTTATCATTTCAAAAGCATCACCAACATTAACTGTACCACTAAAAAGCGGATCTCCAACTTTTTTGTTCTTTGGTATTGGTTCTCCTGTAAGTGCTGATTCATCAACTACTACCGCCGTATTATTATTGTTATCAATAATAAGATGTCCATCTACTGGAATCAAATCACCTGGACGTACAACAAGTAAATCACCAATTTTTATTAAATTTACATCAATTTCTTCTATTGTGTTATTTTTTTTCTGATGGGCTATCCGTGGAGACCGGGCTAAAAGAGCATCTAGAGAAGTTGTAGCTTTTCTAAAAGCATAATCTTCTAATGCTTTACCACCTGATTGCATTATGACAATTACTACTCCTGGTAATGCCTCATTTGATAAAATAGCTGTAATGATTGCAAGCATTGCAATAATATCAGCAGCAAATTGTCTATGAATCATATTACGTATTGTATCAAATATAATAGGAATACCACCGATAATCAAAGTCCCAATCCAAATCCAGTGTCCAAAATCCTGCTGATTCAAAAACCAGTGAAATATACTCCCAGATACTAGACCAGCTATTGCAAAAATTGGTATAGGATATCTTTTGGTAAATAAAAGAAACATTTTGTAGAATGTTAAATGTAAATCCTTATAACTATTAATAAGAGAAGATTTATTGTTATAACTCAATTAAATAAATTTTATTTTATATTCATAGATTTATATTTTCTTCCACTAATAATTTATTTCTCTACAACTATAATATAATAAAACAACAATAATCAGATAGAATTTTATTTAATATAATCAAGAGGACTACCTTAAGATAATATTGCAGTATTACTGCAGTGACTAGATTATAAGAAAGAGAACGTGCTAGAATATATGTTGAGAATGATTTTCAAATTGTTAACAATGATTTGACTGGTATAATTCAATCGTAGCAATAATTGTCATTATGGCGTGAGCTCATATGCTTTATACAAAATTTATTTAATCAGGAGAAGAAATCAATCTAAACTAAAATAATAATAACGGTTTATTTTGTTGATAAAAAAGAGTATCTTATTTTACTTTTAATAATAACATTTTCCTAAATATTTATCAATTTTTTTTATTATCCTGAGTTTGATATCCTATTTTAAAAATCTAAACAAATGAAGAATTATCTCTTATCTATATCTATTTCCTTTTTTTATGATTTCTTCAAGCAGTAACCATGATTTACTTGGAGACCATAATTCAGTATTCTAGATTTGTCTAATCTAAAATTCCCTTTTTGGCAATTACTTGTCAAATTGTCCTATTGTGAATATAATTATTTGCCTTAAATTTTGGATATTAATTCCATAAAATTTCTACAAATTACATTAGATTCTTTGCGTAATTAGGAAGGAATCAAGATATCCTGAAAATTAAATCAAATTTTATAAATTTTATAAATTTAATAACATTATTCTCTTTTATCTTAGATTAGAGATGTAATATTTTACATGGTTACTAATTACGAATAGATTTATTATATATTTCAAATAAAATGGATTACTATCTGCCTGGACTCATATATAAAAAGGTTCACTATTTAATTATTAATTATCAAGTCATCGAGTTAAAGATATGGTAATATATACCACCTAGCATATGTTAGTCCAACACATCCTAACAAATAGTTTCTCATATTAAGACGGAATCTTTTTGTTCTAAAATATGTAGATATTTTATTTTTAAAAATCTGTAAATGATGAATAATGTTGTAGGACTAGAAGATTGTTTTTGGCTATATGCCATATTTCTTCAAAGGAATTTATAAATTCTGGAGACGCTGTTGGAAGATATATTGGAATTATATTCTGTTTGTGTTTATCAAAATATCCCAGTACCTTATGTGATTTGTAGTGTTGTTTTGCTTTATCCAGAAACAGATAACATTTTGGAAATTTCCTGTGTATCTGTTTTAGATAATCAAGAAATGTGTTTTCATCAAACCAGTCATACTGTCTGAATAACTGTTGTTTTCCTTCAAGGCTTGTGGCACCAAATAGAACTGACTCCTGATGTGACCCTGTAATCCTTACAACTGGTCTTTCATCCTTGCTTATCCATACTTTTCTTACAAGAGAATCATAGAAGAAGAAAGATTCATCAGTAGATACTAATGTGAATTCGTCTTGGAGATTGTCCAGTATCTTTCTGCTCTTTTTTAAAACGTTCCTTCTCTTCTCTTGTTGCTGTGTTTACATGTACCTTTTGCAACCTTCTGTTTGAATCCCACTTGTGTAAAAAGGCGACATATGTGAGTATAATGATATCTGATTCCACCACTCTTTTTCTGACAATCAGATCTTGACCTGCTGTTTCTGAGTCCATCCCTGTTTGCTAGACGACAGTTCATTTTTTATCTCATATACAGTCTCTTCTGGTATATCTGATGGTGGTCTGCCATTCTTTGTCCTGTTTTTTAATCCTTCTATTCCTTCTTCTCTCTGTATCTCTTTAACCAGTCAGAAGCCTATCCATGTTCTGCTTCTGTGAAGATCTCTTGCTACTTGTGCTGCAGGAATCTGTTTATCGTATATTACGTTAAACACAAGTAGAATTCTTTCCTTTACATTGGTATCATGTTCAGATTGTATATTTTTTCAAATCTTGTCTTTGATATTGGACCAGTCAATAAGATATATCATGCTAATAATACTAGTCATAGTTATTCTGATTCAAAGGTAATACAATATGGTAAAATATTGTCAGCATACTTATGATAGTTGGTATAATATCAAATGGAAATAGACCAGATAAACCAAAAATGCGTTTAGTATTATTTTTCAATTAATGCCTGAGATTTGAATCTTTCTATAAAGTGGGAACAGTTACTTCCATTACTCTATAATAATTTGTAGATAATAATAAAAGTAGAAAAGAAAATTTTTCAGATACAAAAATTATAACAATATAATAAGAATCTAAAGACATGTTTTGAAATTTAATAAATGTACTATAGAAATAATTCTATTATATCTGTAATAGATTTGTGGCCAAGACTTATTGTATAATTAATAAAGATAGTACACAAAATATTATAGACGCTTTCAGCCATGAAAATATTCTTAACCTTAAATTTTACAAAAATTTTATTTTTGCATTGGAATCTGGCCCGATCAAAAAGAACTTTTCCAAAGTAGATAATATTCCTGTTGCATTTGAATTTCTTTTTGGATATTGGCATTAAATTCTAACTAAAATAATAATAAATAAAAGTTTATTCTTAATTACTATTTCAATTCATGAAATATTTCTTTGGATCCTCTGGTTATTTTCATTTGAGGTTTCTTCATCTTTATAACCAATAGGAAGTAAAGCAATAGGAATAATATTATCGGGAAGACTTAGGATTGTTGATACCTTCTCTTCATTAAATGCTCCAACCCATACTGATGATAAGCCTACTGCACATGCTGTTAATTGAGCATATGATGTGGCAATGGTAGCATCTTGTATTGAAAATAGTTCTGCTTTTTTCCCATACTTGCTTGAGCGAGTAGGATTAGCGCAAAAAACTAAAAGTAATGGTGCTTCTGCAATAAACTCTTGATCCATCGATGCTCTAACAATCTGTTTTTTAATTTCTGGATTGCCTACACAATAAATTTCAAAACTTTGCAAACCCCCAGCAGATGGAGAAGAATCACATACATCAATAATTTTTTTTACCATTGCCTTATTTATTTTATTACTATTAAACTTTCTCACAGACCTACGTTCTTCTAAAACTTGGAAAAACATTTTTTCTTTCATTGTAATACTATTATATTTTAACAATTAAATATTTTATTTCTATAACCAACGATTTAGTCTAGGTTCCATCATAAAATTATGCTACATTAATAGAATCAGAATATAAAAATAATTATTGCAATTTTATTTTCTAAGCAATTTTTACAATACATTTTTGAAAGATTCTATACCATTCATCAATATTTCTAAACGTTTAGTATATGATTGATTTAACAAAGATAATGCATTTGTTTTATCTTTTTTGCTGATGTATTATTATCCTGTACAATTTCCCATAATTTCTTTGAATTTCATTATTTTCTAGAATGTATCTTAAATATTCAAATAAATGTCTCCTTTTAAATATTTCCAAAAATTCTTTTTTGCTTCTTATTGCAAATACTGTATGTCTCGCTAGGTACTTATTGATTTACTTTCATCTTTTCATCAATTTCTGAATGGGTTAATCCTTTACTATATAGAGTAATTATTTGAGATAACCGATTCTCTCTAGCAATATCTATTGTGACTGTTGTTGTTGACCTAGATTATTTGTTAAGCAATATCAACAGTTGAAGTAGTATGATTTGATATATTCAAATTATTACTAATTTGAAAAATTTTAAAAATCAGTTATTTTGTATTATAATTTACGGCTCTGA
>CAWIYT010000309.1:0-19647 GCA_963840085.1 uncultured Nitrososphaerales archaeon | reverse complement strand
TTATTATAATCAACTATTTTTTTCCAAGAATTATATTTTGTGAAATCAAATGGTTCTAAGTTAAGTATCATATCTTTGGCCAACTACCCATGCATCTAAGATACCTTCTTACAGTACATAATAGATTGTATTCAGTTTCATAGTTGTAATTTGCACATACGTCTTTCTTCAGATTTCTGTTTACCTTTGTTTCTACAAGATTCAAAAATGGTGAACGTGTTGGTAGAAATAGTACAGTTAGCCAGTCCTCTGATTGTTTTTCTATAAACTGTTTTGTCTTTTTACTAATATGAAATGATGCATTGTCTATTACAAGTATAAATCTCGACATTTCTTTTTCTTCTGACATATCTTTTGATGCTGTTTAGATGATTTTTGAAATCTTGGCTATTTCTGGTCTTGCTTGTATTGAATTTGATTCCATTTAGAGGATAAAGAAGTGTAATGAAATACATTGACTTTATCATTAGATCCTTTATGGAGTATCTTTTGCTGTTCCCCTCTTTTCATGTATGTTTTTGTTATGTATGGTTGCAGATGTAACCATATTTCATCTTCAAATCCTAGTAGAATTTTTTTTTAAAAGAGCGGAGGATATCTTCTTGTATCTGTCTATCTTGTTCTTCTTTTCCTCATAATCGATGCCTTTCTCCAGTTCAAGTTTGGGCCTCGTATACTACACCCAAATCCCGAATTATCCTCCATGTCTGCATAGGACTGACATTCATTTCTAGTAATGATGAGAGATATGTAGCTAAAAGTCTGATACTCCAGCAGGTATTCTTGAGATAGCCAAACGTCTGGGGTGATTTGTTTAATACTATGTCTTTCTTTTATCGTTTCTTTGTTTTTGTGGGTAGATATTACTGGTTTTCTACCTCCATTCTTTCTCTTTTATTTCTTATTCCTTCCAGACCCGAGTCTCTATATTTTTTAATCCAGCCATACACATTACGATAATTGACACCGAGATTCTTTGCTATAGTTCGGTAAGGTATTCCTTCCATTTTTTGTTTTATAGCAGATGCTCTTCTGTATTCCTCTTTATCATGAGTATCCCTCATGAATGAAAATAATTCCTTTTTCTGTACACTAGATAATTCTAGTCTGACAGGATTATTTGGCACATCTTGATAGATTATATAACAAAGCTAAATCTATTTCTATATTTATCCTAAATGGATAGCACAATGTTGATAAAAGATTAGAGACTTAACAGTTATGTAGTCATACTCATTACTCCTATCTGTAAAATATCAGTTATCCTTCTCCCATGTTTCTCATTGTAGGTGCATGTCCAGTCAGACACTGCTTTTCCAATATCTGGTTCATTTTTAAAGGTAGAATTGTTTATAGCCTGTCTCTGCATCCATAACCATCTTACTTCTATAAGGTTTAGTTCTGGAGATCTTGTTGGCAAGAATACAAAGTTTATTCTGTGATGGTATTTCTGTATGGTTTCTCTTACTTTCTTGGATCTGTGTATTGATGTACATTATCCAGTACAAGAAATATTTGCTTGACAGAGGAATCATATTTTCTGTCTACACGTTTGATGAAATCCAGAAACTGATCTCCCGTTTTATTTTTGTAGCAGTGTGTATACATTTGATCATTTGTATGATCATAGACACCAAATATATTGAGAATTCCTTTTATCTTCTGTGTGCTTTTTCTGTCTTCGTTTGTACTGAACACCATGATGGACCGCCATATGTCTTTGCTGTTGTTGGTCCTTTCTCATCTTGATATAGCAAGATAGAATCAGATGGTATGCTAAATCTTAATTCTTCAATCCTCTTTTTTTCAATTCGTATTCAGGATCTCTGGTCTTTCCCAGTACCGTCTTTGAATTCCTCCATTCTATTTTACTTTCATTCAGGATCTCCTTAATTCTGGTATGACTGATTCCATGTTTTACTATCTTTTTGTCTTCTTTGGTAAGATAACCTGCAAGTGATCTTAGTGACCATGTAGAGAATTTTAATCCCAGATCTCTTGGATTTGTAGATGCTATCTTTACAATCTCTTTTCTTGTATCATTGTCTATCTTTACCGTATGAGAATAATCTATTTTTGTAAATAGACCATCTATTTTCATCTCGTTGAATTTATGAATCCACTTTCTAATGGTCTTATCATATATGTTGGTCATCTCTCTTATTTCTGGTACTGTGTACCCGTCATTAGCAAGAAGTATAATTTTTATTCTATATTTTATTTCTGGATTTGTATCCAAAAGAGAATACAGTTTATTTTTCTCTTTATCTGTAATATCTCTGATGGGAGTATACCTTACCACACGACTGAGTAATTATACACCAAGCTAAAGCTCTATCTATCAGAAATAATTGTCAAAAAGGTAAATGGCAGTTTACTATAATTGTCAATCTATGCATTTACATAACTGTTAACTTATTTGTTCCTCCAAGTGCTTTGTTGCGTAACTCGTCTAGATAATCATCTATTTTTTGTTACTAATGTAAAAATTATGTAATAGTTAGACTCTGAAACAAGTTATATAAAGATGCTTTCAGTATCATTTCTTTTATCATGTTCTCAAATCTGATAGCAGTAACATATTCTCTACCAAACATTCTCTTAATACAAGAAAAGACAGTTTCTACCATCCATCTCTTGACCATAGCTGACGCTATTCTTCCATTGTTGTAGATTGGTTTTCTGTGATTGTACGTTCTTGTTTCTCACAAATAATGGTTTGTCTTTCTATACTTGGCATTCTTTCTTACCTTAATTGCTGGTTGGATTCCTTTAAATGATAGAAATTGAAAATTATTGTTACTATCATAGGCACCATCCATAATGGCAGTTTCAACTACTTTGTTCTGTTTTATTATTATATCATCCACTAATTCGGGTAATATTTTTCCATCATGTACTTGTTCACTGGTTACCTGTAACGATAAAATTCTCTTCTTTTTTATGTCAACTGCTATGTGTATTTTGAGATAACCTCTTTTTACTTTCCATTTATGTCTGATCCATTCCCCCCTCTGTTTGTAACTTTAACACCGGTAGAGTCAATTGCAATTACAAAATTATCATCATGTTGTAAACTAGATTTATTCTCATCATCATAGTTTATTTTGATATCCAATCTATTTATTCTTCTACAAATTCTACTATAATCTGGAATAGATGGTAGTGTGTTTGAAGCATGAGCTCGTACTACTCCCTTCTGTTTGTCTATATGGTAAATGAAAATATGCTCTCACGTAGCCAAGTAGTTTGATGAATGAATCTGTGATATACGAATTTTCTACCTTCTTTTCCTTGATTCATCTTCTCTAGTTCATTATCCCAGTTATCTATAACATCAAAATCAAGTAATATCTCTCCTCTCTTTACCAGAGATTCATTGTATTTCTTCCAGTTCACATGTATTATGACTAAAATAGGTTAGCTAAATGTGTTAGGAATAGCGAGTTACGCAACAAGGCACCTCCAAGTAATTAATAGAATAATTAATCCATGAATCTTTTGCCCAAATTATATGCAATAATGTATCTTTGAGCTATAATCATACAGTGTTATAATTTTTAGCCATTCCATTCTAATTTTTTTGAAAAAAAGAGTATAATTTTGTCTTACCAAATGATTATAATCATAGATTTCTCTATAATCTGATGTATTCAAACATTCTTTTATTAGCCAGATATAATAAATTATATTTTATTATGCTTCTTTGAAATACAAATTTGTATCAATACTTTATAATTTTATAATAAATAAAATTAAAATAGAGGGTTTACTTATCCCACCTATATGTCATATAAACCCTTCAAACGTATATTATTTTATATTCATGAAATATATTTGATAAAGAATAATAATCATATGTTTTAATTTTAGTTGAAGAAAGCTGTAATCTTTGATATGGATGGTGTATTGATCAATTCTATGCCATTTCATTATAAAGCTATGAGTATTGCACTTCAAGAAATAACAAACATTGATTTAGATAAAAGAACATTTTATTTGCTTGAAGGTATGCCTGTTGCAGAAATGGCATTAGAAATACTCAGACTTAACGGTTATAGAATTAATAAACGCGATTTACAATGTATTGGAGAAAAGATTGCACAAAGGAAAAAAGAAATATTTAGAAAAATGAATGTTATTCCAAAATCTTACGACAAAGTAAAGGAATTGATAAATAACGAATTAAATAATTGCTTAAAAGCTATTGTAAGTGGTTCTTCTAAGAAGGAAGTTGAAACGATTATTGATAAAAATTTTGGAAAAGACAAATTTAATGTAATAATTAATGGTGATGACTTTGAAGGTAGAGGTAAACCTAATCCTGCTCCATTTAAATCAGCAATAAATAAACTAAATATCGAATATTCTTCTAATAATATAATAATAGTTGAAAATGCACCATTAGGAATCATGTCAGCAAATGCAGCAAATATTCCATCTATTGTTATATTAAATAACTCACCTCTTGAGGCATCAGACTTTGAAGGTCTAATTTCAAAAGATAAAATATTCAAAGACATTAAATCAGTAAGTGATTATTTAAGAAACTGGTGTTATTATGACAATTAAATGTATATACAGATAAGAAATTTATATATTGGATTATTTAGGTTGAGTAGACACCATCTTACAATAATCATCTTTACATATTTGTGCATATTATAAGCAATACATCGGGATACAAGTTTTCTGTTCTTTGTTCTTAATCTTGTTCTACGAATAGTATATGTAGTATTTTAGATTTGTCTTTTAATTCATCAAATTCTTCTTTTTCATGTCTATTAAAGTATCTACAGGAACTTATTCTGGACATGTATACAGTTTACAGATGTGATTTACTTATCTTCCATCAATGTAGTTTATACCCGATACACTATTTTCTTATCTTTTCTAGATCTCATTCATACTGAATATGATGAATATTCCTTACTTTTCTCAAATATGAGTGTAACAGATCTTACGTTATATAATAATATATTCTAAATATAATAGTCATTATAAAAGTCAAAGTTATTTTCATAATTTACAATTAACTTTGGACAAAAATTATAAAAATATATTTATTTTAATGACAATAAGGTTTTGCCCATTCTTCATTTGAAAATTCTGATATCTCACAATATCTAGAATATATTACTGCCAAATTATTTTCCACTAATGCTTTATTGATATTTATGCCATCGCAATAAACAATACCGACTTCTCTGCCATATCTGTCACCTCTACGCTGTCCATCATCAATATCAACTTCACCCTTTTTATTTAGACATAAATTTTGGACTAATTTCTTTGCTTCCATATATCCTTCTTGTCCACGTTCAGGTGTATTTACCAATGACAACCTTATTCTGTTATCATTGATATCTAGTGTATCACCATCAACAACGTAATTGACTATTCCTTCAAATTCTATATTTTCTTGTTCTTTCTGATCCTTTATATAATTTGAAATGTATAATGTATAAAAAGATATAATAATAATTAATATACTAACAACAATAAAAAGTAATAACCTTGTATTTCTTTTAGCAATCATAATATACTTTTAAATTAATATTTTTGATTATATTACTATTTTTAAAAACTTTCTCTAATTGATTGTTTATTATTCAAACTACGTCATCATTTATCTCAATATTACTTTTTGTTTCTTACAATAACCTTTTATTTTATTATTATTTTATAATGGCAAGAAAGGATGAAAGCAAGAGTAATTGCTTTAATATCTACGACTATATTATTACTTAGTATACCAATTGTTTGTTTTTCTGGTATACCAACAACAGATGCAACGGAAGACAATGATGATTGTGATTCTTCATATCCTGATATATATATACCATCTTCTCCTCCAAATACATAGATATTATCATTATAATCTATAGTTGTAATCTACTATGTTTTGAAGGCATAGATTCTACTATAATCCATATATCTATTTTAGAATCATACATTTCAGTAACATTAACATTGGTAATAGTGGACTTTTGTCTAAATTATTCCCAATGGAGTATCACGATTAGGTAATGGAAATGTGCTCTCAATTGTCATAATATCTTTATCAGTCAGTTTACAGCCTAAACCTCCGCTATTCTCTTTAACTCGCTCTGGATTAATAGTCTTTGGAATTGTGAAAAGACATGGATGTCGTGTAAGAAAATTAAGTGCCACTTGTCTAGGAGTACGATTATGCAGTTTTGCAATTTTTGCTAACACTTTTCCTCCATGACTTTGGCAAGAGGGAAAACTTCCATGTCCAAATGGAGCATATCCTATTACAGCTATTTCTCTTTCTTTACAATATGGAAGTAAGCGTCTCTCAATTCCCCGATCACCTAAATGATAAAGTACTTGATTACATGCAATTCGCTCCTTTTTAAGTATCTGTTCAGCTTCCTTTAGCTCTTCCAAGTCAAAATTGCTGACACCAATAAATCGTATTAAACCTTCAGACACAAGCTTTTCCATGGCACACATTGTTTCACTAATAGGATATCTACTGGGCCAATGAAGTAGGTACAGGTCAAGCCAGCTTGTCTTTAGCCGTCTTAAGCTCATTTTACAAGCCTTTATAGTTCCTTCATAAGAGGCGTTAGAAGGTAGGACTTTACTAGTCAAGAATACTTGGTCTCGTCGCCCAGTGATGGCTTCAGCTACTAATTCCTCTGCACGTCCATGGCCATACATTTCTGCTGTGTCAATATGAGACATACCTAGATCCAAGCCTAACCTTAGAGTTTCTACTGCTTGTGATTCGGTATCATGATCACCTTCGATCATCCATGTACCTTGGCCGATTACAGGAACTTGAACACCAGTCCAGCCAAATTTTCGTTTGAGTAAATTTCTATCCAACGACATATCTCCATAAATAATGTAATATTTAGACAATGCTAATATAAGATATAAAACAATTTAAAGTGAAAATTAAAGTATTATAGATCTATGAATGATCTCATTTTTAGCCTAGTCGATAATGGAAAAACATCAATAGAATACTTTTAATAGAACAAATTATAAAGCCATCAATACATATTTATTTTATTATTTATGTGGATTATGTTATCATTATATCATTTGGCATAGTTGTAAAATTGTCATCCTGTTAGTTATAGTCTATTGTAGTCTGATGTTATTACAATTGATTAGGTTATGATAAGTAAATTTTCTCAAATTCCTTAATATTATGATTTAAAATCTTAATCACCTTCACTACTAGTGAATATCCATAATTATTAAATAATTTGTAAAATAGAATAATCTGTGTTCTAATGATATTGATTGGAATGATGTTATTAAAAAAGAAGCAAGAGGAATTAATGATGAGGATTTAGGCGAAGTTAACGAGGTTAAAAGTAACTATGTACTAGTTCAAAGAGAAATAATTGATAAGGAAAATTTTTACATTCCAAAAGATCAAGCAGAAAGTTATGATGGTAATGTCTTAAAATTTAGACTTTCCGAATCAGATTTGGGTAAATATCACAATGAACCATCTATTCAAGAAGATGAAATGAGTATTAACAAAATGGAAGAAGAAATAACAGTTCAAGATGCAGATTTTAAAAACAAGGCACAAGCAGTAAAAAATAAAGTAACTGACAGCGAATCATATACTACTGACTATAATCCAGAAGATATTATTAAAAAAGAAGCAAGAGGACTAAATGATGATACTGATTTTGGTGAAGTTCAAGAGATTTTAGGAGAATACATCATTACACAAAAAGGTAACGTGACCAAAGACAGATTCTATATTCCTAAGAATTTAGTGGAGAGGTTTGATGGTGACACATTATATTTTAACATAACAAAAGACGAAGCAAAACAATATAAAAGAGATTAATTTCTTTTATATACCTAATTATTTTTTATTTCAATAATTTACTTATTTAATTTTTCTACTTCATCTAACTTTTGATACATGATTAGCTTATCACTAGATTAGAAATAATATTACTTTCAAAATAAATTTTAAAATAAGTTTCTATTAATAAAAGCTAAATACAAGTTAGTGGTAGAACCCTACTTTATTTAAAAATTTAATTTCTATAGAATAAATTAACAAGAAAAATAAGATACAGAAACGATAATATTAAATTACTATATTACGCAAATTATGAATTTTCCTTCAATACTAATAACAATTACAATGATGTTTGCCATGATAGGACTTGGTGCTAATGCTATCATACCCAATATAGATGCACAAAACGTTACTAATTCTTCTCAAGACGTTCTTAAAGGGGTATTACAAGTATACAAAATGATGCAACAGACAACAATACTTCTTGGATAGTAGGGGGTGTATACAGAATAGAAAACCTAAATTCTGCCTCTCCAATGTTTAATGCATCTTTCTATATGGTAAAAACAGATGGTACTTCCTCTCATTCTCATGATATTTATGATCTAGTGCTGAATGGCCAACCAGCTGTTAACAATAATTCTATTATACTCAATGGAACCACTACAGTAACTATGAAGGACGGACCAGTAACAGATGTACCAACAAATATAAAATTGATTGGAGATGCTGCAATAAGTATATGGTTAGACCCTTCAAAGATTAACAATCATTTTGGAGAATCGCCAATTTATGGTACTCAAGATTTAAAATGTGTAGACTCGCCAGAATATTGTAAATAGATTACATAAATGCTAATACTAATTTAGAGTCTAACATTAGCACTAATCAATAACCTTAATTTTATATTTTATTTTCTTTTCACTATTTTATTTATTTTCTATTTTTTTATCAATTCCGTCAATCTAGGAAGTATAAGAAATATAAAACAATAATTAGATCTTTTGCGTAATTAGGAAGGAATCAAAATATTCTGAAAATTAAATTAATTTTTATAAATTTTATAAATTTAATAACATTATTCTCTTTTATCTTAGATCAGATATGTAATATTTTACATGATCGTTAATTACGCAATAGATCTATTGAATATATTTTTTACAAATATTCTTGCTTTACTTGAAGAAATAATTTTTATTACTGTCTTTCTAATGCATCTAAATCTTTCAGATAATAGAATTAGTTTATCTGAACAATTAGCAATAACCATTTTTCAAACAATAAGAGAGAATTTATGACAAACAAATTATAATTGATTAGTCTCAATCTAATATTTTAATTCTTCAAGGGAGGGTTTTTTATAATTTATATCACCATTTGTAAATTCGAATTTCTTTAAAACTTCATTAATTCGACATGTTTTGTCTGATATTTGATTATTCTCATTACTTTGTTCTTTGACAAATTGTTCTTTTAAATTATCTGGAAGAGCATTCCACCAATGAAAAAAAGTTCGCACGAATTAAATGTTATATTTCTTACATATAGATGTATAGATTCTTCATAAAAAATATAATTTTTTAGCAAATTTTATAATGTTTCCTAGTAATACTTTAACCGTCTTTAATCAATTTAAGTAAATACATTATAAGTAATAGTAATACAAAAACAATAGTCATCTGTGAATCCTTTAGAGATCACATTTGTGAATGTGGTTTTTGTTGTAATAATATTAATGTAAATTGATTGATAAAATTCATATAATATATAATGCCTATACAAGCCTTGATAACAATGTTAAAAATATTTTATCAGTAGAGAAACTAAATAAAGTTTTTTAACTACATTTTAAAAAATAACAAGATGCTTTTAGAATTTAAATGGTGCAAATTTTTTAAACATCCTTTTATTTTTAGTGTTTTATTATTTCTTATTTGTTTACAAACTTTAACTTTTTCTGATGCTTTAGCTGCAAATAATAAATCTTTCGAGTCTAAAAATGAAATTAATCTTAATAATAGTGTCAATAAAAATTTCATCAATATAAGTGATGATGATAATAATAATACTTCTATTAATCAAAATCAAACTATAAATAAACAAAAAGTAAAAATTGTTGCTGCAGGTGATTTTGGTTGTAGACCTGTAGCACAAAATAACATTAAACAAATTGAATTTCAAAAGCCAGATATTTTCTTGGCATTAGGAGATTTAACATATGAACCAACTGCCAATTGCTGGTATGATATGACTAAAGCATTAGATTCAAAAACCAAAATAGTAATAGGTAATCATGAGGATGAGGAAGAAAAAGCAAAAGGAGGCTCTAAAGAATTAAAAGATTCATTGTTAAAGCATTATAATTTACAAAATTCATATTATTCATTCGATTATGAAAATGTACACTTTTTAGTATTAGATACACAATTAGAATTTTCACTTAATGTTTTTCAAGCGTTATTAGATGAAGAGAAAGAGAAAGAGAATAATGATAACAATAAAGATGATGAAAGTAATAATAAACCAGATGAAAAATATTCTACTATGACACTCCAAGATCTATTAGATAAACATCATATAAATGCCGAAATACCTCAACGCTATTTGTTAGATGACGAAGTGATTGTTAAAGATGTTCCACTAAATACAGAACAATATCAATTTGTTGTAAATGATCTAGAGAAGGCTAATAATAATAACTCCTCTATTGATTGGATCATTGCTATGTTTCATAAACCATTTTATTCTTCACTTACAAGTCATATTCAAGAATATATTATGAGAGAAAAATATCAACCTGTATTTGATAAATATGGAGTTGATATAGTATTACAAGGCCATAATCACATATACGATAGAACTTTACCTCTTCAATTTAATCCTCATGATATTAGCAAACCAATTGTAGATGAATCAAATAATACAACAAATAAATTTTTTAATCCAGAAGGATCAATTTTTTCGGTTGTAGGTACCAGGAGGCAGAAGTAGTCATATATTTTTAAATCAACCAGATTATGTAGTAAAACAGTATAATGGATTTGGATTTCTTAGTATTGAGATTAATGGAAAAGAATTAGATGCAAAATATTACGATATAGGATACAAATGTAAAGAAGAAAAATTAAAAGAAAGTGATTTAGAAGAAGAAAATTTTGATATATTTGACATGTCATCGTGTAAGAATGACGAAAGTAAAAGTAAAGACTCTTTAGAAATAATTGACCATTATAACATATCCAAAATAAGTTAATTTTATCAAACCTATTTTTTATTGTATTATTGTTTTTTTATTATCTATACAAAAAATTTTGAAGAATATATAGAAACACAATATTTAAAAATTATATTGTTTAAGAATCATTTCTAGTCAATAGGCTATTGAAACATTAAATTTTCTTAATGGCAATATAAATAATTGTTCTTTAGTTATAACAGATTATAGTATGCCTCAAATGTCAGGATTAGATTTTATCAAGCATATTAGAAATATTGATAAATTTATTCCAATACCATTAGTGGAATTCAGAATGAAGAAATTGTAATTGAAGATTCGAAAGAAAATATATTTGATAACAATATATTTCAAGATCAATTATATAAATAAATAATAAAACTAATTTCTCTAATATTCTCTGACATTTATTATATAACAATAGGTAAATATTAGGTATAAAGTGTATAATGATAGTATAAAAATTACATTATTTTCTTTATTATTTTGTATTTTAACTATCATTATAGTAATAACTATTATTAATTCTAATCATCCTGATAATCAATTTTCTACTTTCTATATAATTCAAGCCCAACCAGACAATAACGATAACAATAATGATAAGAAAGCAGAAGATAAAGAAGATACAGAGAAGAAAAAAGAAAAAAAAGATAAAAAGGAAGAGAAGGAGGAGAAGAAGAATAAAGGGGAAAAGAAAATAAAGAAACAAGAAAAAAGTGAAGAAGAATATGATGATTCTTGGACATATGATAATTGGACACGCGCTGATAAAGATCTTATGACTAAATATAATTATAGAAACCTAGCAATACCCAAAATATATCAAAATGCTCCAGATGGAGAGACATATAGGTTTAATAAAACTAATCCAAATGATAAAGTCCAAGTAGATAAAACAGATAAATCAAACGTCTTTACAAAACAAAACAAAGATGGAAGTTGGAGAATAGATTTTGGCAAGACCTAGGATAGATATTCATACCAAGGATGCAGGCATACTACCTGATAAGCCAGTACCAATTAAATAATATGTCTAATGGTAATAAAATTCAAAGTTGGAATTTTTCTAAACTAAAAGAGATAGGATATTGGTATAAACCAAGTGATTGGAAAAATATAGAAATTACTTTAATCTTTAAAATACTTGATTCAGCACGCTCTAAAGGAGAACAGCATTCTCTTTCTTTAGTAACAAGGTCAATATCACATAGTCAACTTGATAATGAATATAAAAAGTCTAAAGATGAACCCAAATTTTTTTGTGGAGGATCAAGTTACCACAACAATATATCAAATGAAGGACATGTAAGAATGAAAAAAGAACAATATCATATTAATTATGAATGGGAACGATACAATGATGAAATGTTAATCAGTGGGAAACATTTATGATAAAATAATAGGTTTCAAAGGTATAGTATACAATGTAAATGATACTGCAGTAAAACTAGAAAGTTGGGTAGATGTAGAAAATGGTGGCAAAGGGCCATACAAAAAAGTACATGAATTGATAGATAATGGTAATTGGGGAGATGCTATGAAAGAATGTGGTGCTGAGACAAATGGTCAAGCAATTACATGGGGTTCTCCAATTGTTATACTTAAAGCAAATGATTTTAAATTCGATATATATGATGTAGAAATAAGAGAAATAATTCCTCCTTCCACCATCTAAATAATAAATAAATAAATAAAGATATCTGAAATATCTTCATTTTAATTAGTTTTTATTAATAGATCTTTTGCGTAATTAGGAAGGAATCAAAATATTCTGAAAATTAAATTAATTTTTATAAATTTTATAAATTTAATAACATTATTCTCTTTTATCTTAGATCAGATATGTAATATTTTACATGATCGTTAATTACGCAATAAGATCTAATATTAAAATTTAAATTGAATTAGAGGCAAAAATGCCTTTCATCCCGATAATAACATAGCAGAAGTGCTACTTGTTGTCTATAAAGAAATTTTGAATTATCAAAAGTTAATAGAAAATGTGAAAAAGAATTATACTCAATTAAATAATAAATAAATTATGAAAATTTGAATACTTATTAAAGAGAATACTATCTTTGTATATACATATCTAAAATGTTCTTACAAATAGAAAAGGATAGCAAATTCTATTTGATAGTCAGATAATGTCATCTGAAATGTTTATCTCTTAAACAACCTTTCGCAGACTTGCTAGCTCTTGGAGAAAGACAATAGAGTTAAGAAAATGGAATACCAAATTTAGAGAATTTCTAATTCATGCTCCAAAAAATATAGATATAGAAGCTTGTGAAAGACTAGGTATTGCTATTGATAAGCTTACAAAAGGTGCAATAATTGGTTATGCATTTTTATATCATGTTAAAGAGCATAAAAATCAAGACGAGTTTAGCAAAGATAAACAAAAACATTTTTCTATTCTATTATTAGTAGATATTTTAATGGATACAAATATGGTTTCTTAGTTAAAGATGCTAGAATGTTTAAGAAATTAATTCCTCATTTAGGTAAACTTGGGTTCTTTCAAGTAGATGATTTCTATAATAAATCGAAGTGAAACTTTTGATATAAATTAATTTTATTACTCAAATATCATTTTTTACCCATTCTTCCACCCAATTTAATTGTGAATTATCATATCTTCTATTTTTTAGATTCTTTAAAGTTTGATTACATTCAACTTTGATATCATTGGATTCTACTTTTATTCCAAGTTTGTTGAAGTGTTTGTTAAAGCAATCAATATTTGACTCAAGTGTTTTAGAGCCTATCCCAAAAATAGATAAGAATATAGCTGCCTGTTTTTATTCTCTTATATGTTTAACATTTGAATAAAAGTAAAAAATATGTTAGAACAATTATACGCATTCCAGATGATCTTTGGAATGAAATTAAAAATATTTTACCAAATGAGAAACCAGAGAATACAATAGGTCGTCCCATTGTTCCATACAGAAAAGTATTTGATGGTATCATGTTTGTCTTGAGAACTGGATGTCAGTGGAAAATGTTACCCAAAGAGTATGGTTCTGGTTCCACATGCCACAGAAGATTTCAGGAATGGAGAGCAATCAGATATCTTTGATAAATTATGGACAAGATTGCTACAAATATACGATTTAAAGAAAGGAATTAAGTGGAACTGGCAGTCTCTTGACAGCATATCAGTAAAATCACCTTTAGGGGGGAGATGACAGGACATAATCCTACTGACAGGAGTAAATTAGGAACCAAAAGACATATTTTAACAGATAAAGAAGGCATTCCTTTGTCTACTGTTATAACATCTGCAAATACTCCCATGATGTTACTACTGCAATTGAAACCGTTGACAGCATAGTTATCAAAAGACCATCTTCAAAATCAGCAACAAAATATAGAAACAACAACAACGACAAGAATAAGAATAAGAAGAAAAATCAGAATCTATGCCTTGATAAAGCATATCATTCCAAAGATATAGAACAAGAAATTACCAAGAGAGGATCCATTCCACACATACGACATAGAGAAGAGAGGAGGAGAAGAAACTCAACCGGAGACATCCCGCAAGAAGATGGGGAGTAGAGAGAGAACAAATTCATGGCATAACAACAGATTCAGGAAATTATTTACAAGGTATGAAAAGAAGGATAAAAACTATCTTGGTCTTGTCCAATTAGCAAACAGCATAATAATTTACAGAAAGATAATTTTGGGATAGGCTCTTATTATCTTTGATATCAATTATACCTTCATTTATTTTAGAACCACCATTGAATATCAAATTTTTGAAAAAATTAGGAGCTGTTATATTAAACATATTCTTAATAAATACATTAATTCCTTTTTTTTCTTGATGGTTATTATCATTATAAGTTGGAAACAACTCTTGCATTATATCAATATACTTTTCTAAAAGTTTAACTGATGATTCAAAATCTATTACATTATTTTGATCTGTGTGAAGGTTTAAACCTATTAGGCCTAAAATTATTCTTTCTACAGCACATTCATTTTTCAAAAGTTCAGGATGAAATTTTTCTAATATATTTTTAAAGTTATTTGCTGTTATAGTCATGTTTCCTTCGTTTATTTCTTTATTATACAATTTTGTCCATTCTGTCAGATTTATTTCAATATCAAAGGGAATTTCTTTAGATCCTTCAGGTTCATTAATAGCTGCCACTATCGGTTTTTTAGAAGTATTATCGAAATCAACTAACTCATAATATTTCTGAATGATTTATTCAGCAACAATTTCTGGATGTAATTAAATTTTTTCATTCTTAAATCTCAAAACATAAAGCCCATATTTTCAAGTGCTCGCTGTCTTATTCTGTCTGGTGTTTTTTTAAAATTGGCATCATGGATATTTCCGTCTACTTCAACAATTAATCTCGTGCCTATAATTAAATCAGGAGTATATTTATCATTATAGCAATTTGTATACCAGATAACCTTACCATGCTGAAATAATATCTTTTTAGATTTTAATATTGATCTTAGTTTCAGTTCTGCCTTGGTAGGTGGAGGAGCTTTAAAGTAGTATTCTTTTTGATAGACAAATGCTATAATATATAACAATATTATATAATCATAATAATCTTTTTTAATACAGAAAATAGTGAGTTTTTGTATTATTGTATCCGATATCATCTTCTAACAACAAAGATATTATCAATAATTCTGTAGAATACTCTTCATCTTTAACATTTATTGCAGATGAATATGTGGCCTAATAATATTTAATGAGACAACAAAAGCAATTAATTAGTTATAATGAATCATATGGAGTCAAGAATAATTATTAGATAGAACTCTAGAATAAACAATTATTTATTTTGGAATCTCGTATATTAGTTTACCAATCAAGTATAAGTTGAGCGTTCTGTAGTATCAAAGATGATATATGTGGGTGTTAGAGATACTCCCTTCTTTAACACCTATTTATGCCTTGTTGCGTAACTCGCTATTCCTAACATATTTAGCTAACCTATTCTAGTCATAATACATGTGAACTGGAAGAAGTACAATGAATCTCTTGTTAAACGTGGTGAGGTATTACTTGATTTTGATGTTATGGACAACTGGAATTCTGAACTAGAGAAGATGAATCAAGGAAAAGAAGGTAGAAAATTTGTATATCTACAGATTCATTTATCAAACTACTTGGGTACATGAGAGCATATTTTCATTTACCATACAGACAGACAAACAGAAGGAGAGTAGTGAGAGGGCATGCTTCAAACACACTACCATCTATTCCAGATTATAGTAGAATTTGCAGAAGAATAAATAGATTGGATATCAAAATAAACTATGATGATGAGAATAAATCTAGTTTACAACATGATGATAATTTTGTAATTGCAATTGACTCTACCGGTGTTAAAGTTACAAACAGAGGGGGGAATGGATCAGACATAAATGGAAAGTAAAAAGAGGTTATCTCAAAATACACATAGCAGTTGATATCAAGAAGAAAAGAATTTTATCATTAGATGTTACTAGTGAACAAGTACATGATGGAAAAGTACTATCTAAATTAGTCGATGATATTACAATAAAACAGAACAAGGAAATAGATACTCTGCTATCATGGATGGTGCCTATGACAGTAACAAGAATTTTCAATTTCTATCATTTAAAGGAATCCAACCAGCAATTAAGTTAAGAAAGAATGCCAAGTATAGAAGAAAGACAAACCATTATTTGTGAGAAACAAGAACGTACAATCACAGAAAACCAATCTACAACAATGGAAGGATAGCGTCAGCTATGGAAAGAGATGGATGGTAGAAACTGTCTTTTCTTGTATTAAGAGAATGTTTGGTAGAGAATATGTTACTGCTATAAGATTTGAGAACATGATAAAAGAAATGATACTGAAAGCATCTTTATATAACGTGTTTCAGAGTCTAACTATTACATAATTATCAATCTCAGTAGGATAGATTTGATTATCTAGATGAGTTACGCAACAAAGCAGTATAAGGTAGTAGATTTAATAAATTCAATTTTTTTCTCATGTAAAAAGGTTATTATAGATTTATAAAAGTTCTACTATTAGAATAAAAAAATAATAAAAAATTTATTGGTTGTAATAAGATTTTCCAATCTTATTTACAAAGTTAAAGTAGTTTTGAACTGAATCATTATAGTATTTTTGTGCAATTTCTATTGATTTGTTAAAATTTTCTGTAGATGCCAATACAAATTCATGACTTTTTCTTGTAGCATTTATGGTATTATCTATAACATTTTGATTATTTTTATTGTATGCCTCAGAATATCGTTGTGGAACTCTATAATTATTCCAATAAGATTTATTAGTATCATTGATAAATTTCGAAAATGCTGATTGATAAGTATCAAGAATATTATTTTGTAATTCAATATAGTTGTTTGAGATTGATTGGATTGTGTTAATTGTCTCTTGTTGATATTTGTTTGATGTATCTATGCTTTTTTCAAGAATAGCTTTGTTTGTCTCTTGATATTCATTGATATTATCATTGAACTTATTGGTTGTTTCTGAAATAGTGGATGTTGTATTTTCTAATTGTTGTCTTTGATTATCCAAGAATTCTTTTGTTTTCTCTTCTACTATATTGCTACTAATTTGTTTATTTTTGTTTTCTTCTTTTACGTTTACCATATTAGTAACTAAAATTCAAGTTAATGAGACTTATAAATTATAATAATATAGAATGTTAAATGTAAAAAATAGCGAAAGTTATACTAAATTATATATAAAATTGATGTTTTTTCAGTTAGCTTGGATTGTTAATAATTTATCTTTTTGTTTTATCAAAAAAATTGAAATCATCATCTCGTTCATTCACAGCAAGAGGGGTTTTTATATGACAACTTATAGATTTTTCTAATACTTTGATATAAAGTAGAATTTAGTTAAATATAACATTTTGTGATGTAATAAAACAATTAACAAATGACTCATTTATCTTTCCCAAACTTATCTGGCAAATTAGTCAATTTAAGAGAACTTTCAATGGATGATGCTACAACTATAGTAAGTCTTATGAGTTATGATATATCTAAATATCTTTATGAAGTTCCATATCCTTACAAAATAGATGATGCTTTAAATTTTATTAAATCTAGTTGTGATGATTTTAGGTTACATAAAGCAATAACCTTTGCTATAGACTATAAAAACAAATTACAATCAATTCAGTTACTAGCTGGAACTATAGGTATTAAAGATATTGATTATGTTAACAAAAAAGCAAATATAGGATATTGGATTGGTAAACAATACCAAGGTAAAGGCATAGCAACAGAATGTATTAAACTAGTTGTTAACTATGCATTTGATATATTGAAATTAGAAGAAATTTCAGCTTATGTTTTTCCAGAAAATAAACCATCTATAAGAGTTTTGGAAAAAAATGGGTTTGTAAAGACAAGAGAGGTAAATGAATACCATCCTATTGTCAAACAGTTATAGAAATTCTTTAGTTTATATAATAAAAAATAATAAATGATAAATTGTATTAGAGATAATGTAGCGCTTATATTAGAACAGTCCATTGGGAGTAATACCAATAGCAGTTCTAAAATAAGAGTCTAATGTTATAGTAATTAAAAAGATAATCTAAGACTACCTTCTTGTATGATCAACTTTCGATATTATTAAAAACAGAATTTAAAATATTTATGCCCAAATGAATAGGCGAGTGAGCTCCTACTACCACATCAGAACGGTTGGGGTCAGCGTCTTAGCAGGTTCAGAGTAACAAAAAATACTGTATAAGTATAAGGATTAACCATTCTTTGATTTACGTAAGAGAGTTATCTTTTTCATTAATTTGCCTACAGTTAATGAATAACCTGATGCGTCACCTTTGTCTTCAAACCAGCCCTCGTATACCTTCCCATTTGCAGAGAATCATTAATTCTAGCAGTAACAATCATGGTACTATTTTGAAATACAAGTCAAAGCTACCCTTTATTTCTTCCACCATACAAATTACCAGCAGTAGGCGTAGTCAAGTCTAAAGATATACCAGAATTCTGATTTCTTTGTTGTTGTGGTGAAGGTTGTTGTTGTGATTGTTGTTGTTGAGAGTTTGTTTGATTACTACTACCTTCAACGAGTACTCCTTTTGCTAATCCATATTCATACTCGCTCATTAGATTAGAATGACAACTTGTGCTGTATCCGAGATTAATAAAATAATCTCGTGATTCTACACTTGATAAAGACACCATGCCGTCATTAGGTATGGGAAGACAAGAAAACCCTACCTGTTCCAAACTAAGACCTGTGTAAGCTGACAGTTTCCTGATTTAGGATTCCAATCACCTGCAATGGTATAGTATTTTGTGTTTGGATTCATATTTACTTCTGTCAGCCGCTGCACCAGGTCTTAAATCATATACAGCAGGAGTACCAACTGCGCTTGACTCTTCTAGAGGAGAGCCTGCATTTGGTGTTCCAATCATTACAAGATTTGCAACATCCTTTGTATTGTTAGCCAAGTATACTCTTGCATCCAATCCTCCCTTGCTGTGAGCAACTAAGATTCACCTTATTTTGTCCTGTTTCCTTTTTGATTTGTCCAATTATATTTGATAATTCTTTTGCATGTTC
>CAWIYT010000308.1:0-25523 GCA_963840085.1 uncultured Nitrososphaerales archaeon | reverse complement strand
GATTTATAATCGAATTGTTAAATCTGTCTATTAGGAAAAATGATGTGCTCATTGAGCAGAATCTAATCTTACATTTTTATATATATTCTCGTATATTGACGATTATGATGATGTAATGTCAAAGGCAGGCATAGAAGTTATAGTTGAACCTTCATTTTGGCTTGGAAGCCGAAGAACATTTGTCGTTGATACATTTGAAGATTACTGGGAACACTTATCTCATTTGAAACTACAAGATAAACAATTTGGAATTGAGCATTTTGTTTGTATTTAAATTCAAAGGAAGCCAACCAAAGACCATTAGCAATTTGTGTTGTCGAAAATCGGAGAAATATTTGGATAGACCAAAGAGTTGTGGCTCTAGGTGAAATGGATATGATGTGATTTAATGATTTAAAAAGGGAGGTTTTTTATTAGTGGTTTTGATATAGAGACAGGGATAATATTTTGCAATTTTGATTTTTTAATCGTAACTTAATATATTTACAAAAACTATTTGTTTTCATAGATATGTTCCAAGTTTAGTAAGATATCCTACAAAAATGTATCAAGTAATAAGTATTAAAGACTATATCACATACTTTGATAATTTGTAATCATTTAACTATCAATAAAAATTAATACGTGAGATTACAATTATAATATAATGGAGAAAAGACAATAATAAATCATATGTCGAAATTGTGGATACCCCTCCAACCGACACTGAAAGTCTTTATACAGTAGATGAATCAATAGGCTCAATAAAACTTTCAAAGGAACAAGTTTATAGTCTTTTTAAAGGAAGAAATCTTGTTTTTATATCTACATTGTCTGCTGATGGATTTCCTCATATCACTCCTGTTGGGCTCATAGATGAAGAAAATGATATAATATTAGTAAATACATCTGATGCTGCAGTCAAAAAAAGAAACGTAACAAGAAATCCTAGGGTTGCATTATGTGTAGTTGATCAGTATAATCCATATAACATGGTATCAATCAAAGGCATAGTCATAGAACAAACTTATGATAATGCTGATGAACATTTACAGAAACTAGCTAAGAAATATTTAGGAATTGGAAAATACTATTATAGAAAACCACAACACAAGCGTGTTATCTTAAAAATAAAGCCTAAAAAGATAATTGGACTTTCTCTTCACCCTGCTTTTTATTTCCTTGGCTATTATCCTTGGAAAAATAAAGAAATGGTAATATAAATATGCTATTGTATAGATGGTTCTGTTAACTTAAGAGATTACCCCATCTCCTTTGTTAGAACAGGAATTTTATTTCTTTCTACTATTGTACTATTCTACATTGATACAAACAGTTCTATCCAATTATACACATGATCTTGATTACATACATCCTTCTTTAAACAAGGATAATAATCATCAAAATTCTCTGTCCTATCTTTTAAAGTCCTGCATAACCCCTTCTATCATTCAAACTCTTCTCCACTGCTGAGGAATGCAAATAGTGTTTCAATCTCAGTGTCTTGCATGCTTCTGATCGATACCAGTACCGCCATCAGAGTATATTGAATGTCTACCATATTTGCTAACCAAAAATTCCAAAAATAAGGATAAAATAAGCATATTTCGTGCTCGGGAGATATTAATTCCAAGAATAAATCTATAGATCTTTTGCGTAATTAGGAAGGAATCAAAATATTCTGAAAATTAAATTAATTTTTGTAAATTTTATAAATTTAATAACATTATTCTCTTTTATCTTAAATCAGATATGTAATATTTTACATGGTTACTAATTACGCAATAAATCTTATGTACTAGTTCAATACAAATCCAGACCAAAAGTGTTGGCTACCAATCTGAATGACAGTTTCATCTATGATGAATGCTGATATTCTTTTACGTTTATATGATCTGTAAAGAACCAAATCTCTGAATCCAGTTCCAAATAGATATATGACTTCTTTTTTCATCTTTGAAAATCACTAGCGCTTTAGGAGTATTACGTAGACTAAGACCGAGAAAATACAAATACAAAAGAGTACGTAACTATGATAGTGGATGTTCTGTTTCTGGCAAATTTGACCAACATGTATGTTAGAATAGAACATTCACAGCTAAATTCATTTTTGTTAAATTAACAGGTCTATGCAGACAGATAAAATTTTCTCGTAATTAAAAATATTTTTAATTTAAGGTGAGATTAATTACTCGTAATTAAAGAATATACAGACTATATAAGAAAACTAATTAGATTATTATATGCAACCAATTTTGGTAAAGTGAATTAGAAAATTTCATTACTTGAATCTAATAATTTCAATTGATACTCCAATATGGTCATTATTTTTTTACTACAACTCATGCTAAAATAAGTAGATATTCAACAGAATGAATACTTAAATAAAAGAATTCATTATATAAAAAAAATGAAAATCGAACTTCCGTATTTTTCAGCAGTTATGATTCTAATAATAACAATAAGTCTCCATTTCTCTTTAAATAATATTAATCCACTAGTATACAGCATGGATAACAACAACTATCCTACTGTAGAAAATAAAACTAAATTATTTTTAGAAAAGCTACAACAAAGTGGTGGTCCTCCACTCTATACACTAACGCCAACTGAGGCTCGTAATGTACTGTCTGGACTTCAGGCAGGTCCGATAGAAAAACTTCCAGCTGAAATAGAAAACAAAACTATTCCAGTGGGTCCTAATGGCGAAATATCTATTCAGATAGTCAGACCCCCAGGTAGTGGCAATGAAACTCTACCCGTTGTAATGTACACCCATGGTGGTGGATGGGTGCTAGGTAATTTTGATACTCATGAGAGATTGTTAAGGGAACTTGCTAATGGCGCACATGCAGCAATTGTATTTGTTAACTATACGCTCTCTCCTGAAGCAAAATATCCACAATCTCTAGAAGAAGCATATGCTGCTACAAAATGGATTTCAGAGAATGGTCAAAGCCTTAATTTAGATTCTTCACGTTTAGTAGTAGCAGGTGATAGTGTAGGGGGCAACATGGCCACTACACTTGCACTACTTGCACAAGAGCGTGGCGGACCTCCTATTATCTTCCAAATGCTATTTTATCCAGTTACAGATGCCAACTTTAACACTTCTTCATATAATACATATCAAGAAGGATACTTTCTTACGCGTGATAATATGAAATGGTTTTGGGATAATTATGTTTCAAACGATACTAATAGAAAAGAACCAACTGTTTCTCCACTACAAGCATCAGTTGAACAGCTTAGTGGATTACCACCTACACTCATCATAGTAGGAGAAAATGATGTTCTACGTGATGAAGGTGAAGCATATGCTCATAAACTGATGCAGGCTGGCGTTCCTACTACTGCAACTCGTTACCTTGGTGCTATTCATGACTTTATGATGCTTAATCCAATTAGTGATACTCCTGCAGCAAGAGGTGCAATAGATCAGGCTTCTCATACACTTAAAGAAGTATTCTCAAAGTAGAAAAACTCCCCCCATATCTATTTTAATTATTAAAAATACAATGTCTAGGAACATATATTATATTTTAAAAGTTTCATTGTTTCTAATGATGTTTTAAATCTTGGATAATTTGAATTCCACATACTACGGAGAGTAAAGATGCTATTACAATTGGTATTTTTTTGTATATTTTTTTATTCTTTTAAAATAGCGTAAATTTTTTAAATTTTTTAGGATTAATATCTATTAGAATGAATATATTGTTACCATCAAATGTAAATAGGACTGGCACAAAATAATGCTGACTTCTCTCAAGACCTATTGTGGCTAGTCTGGATACCTTTAAAATATTAAGTTTATAACACTTCTTTTGTTCTATTTTGGATCAACGATTATATATGAATAAAATTTTGTTAATAACAAATTTTATAGATATAATAATATTTGTTTACTATTTCAGAATATTACATTTAAATTCATACTAAATAGCAAATATATTCATTCATTATAATAGTGTTCAGCATTAACCGAATTCTAGTTCTATTAATTTTTATAATGCATATATCTATTTGTCCCTATCCCTTTCGTTTTTGTAACCATCAAATTTTATTAATTTTTTAATTTTGAAACAATATTCAATATTGTAGTAATAAGATTTTCATCAGTGGTAGGTGTTTTCTATAATTATTTAAAAAATTATGTAGATAATAATTGATTATAACATATATACAACATCTGATGAGTTAGTCGGGTAGGCATACAATATAGGATCCTTAAGATCCTTTGCAGATAGTCCTAATCGAATAGCTAAAGAGAAAATGTTAATGACTTCTTCAGCATGTGGACCAAGTATGTGAGCACCTAAAATTCGATCAGTATCTTTCTCAATTAATATCTTAAATCCTGAACAAGTCTCCCCTACTCTTTTTGATGATGCCCAACTATCAGTTTTTTCGTATTTGGTTCTAAATTGCAATCCCTTTTGTTTGGCTTCTTTTTCCTGCATACCGACTGCGGTTAGACGGTGGAATAGTAAAGACAACACTTGGCAAGCCAGCATAGTTTGATTTAAGAGTATTTCCATTGATTAAATTATTTGCTACAATAACACCTTCATAACTTGCTACAGGAGTTAATGGTAGACCTCCACTGTCTGCAACATCGCCTGCTGCATATACAGATGGATTTGAAACACTTTGGAGATATTCATTTACTTTTATGCCTCTACCATCAGTATGTTCTATATTGCCTGCAATCAGATTTAGTCCTTCAATATTTGGTATCCTGCCCGCTCCATGTACTACCAAGTCAGCTTCTTCTGTTTGCTCGTCTGAAATCATTTTCTTCTTCTGTTGTAGTAGTAGTCCTAGAAGTGTCTGAAACATTACTACTTGAATGTACAACTAGTAATTTAGCCAGTCAGAGAGCTTTTCGATTTTCTTGACTGTTCTTCCAAGTTGAACGTCTATTCCGATATCTCGAGAACGTTGGACCAATTGATTCACAAGGTCTGGATCGAAGTGCTCTAATGGTTGTTTGCCTCGATGTAGAATAGTGATCTTCTTTACTCCTGCACGAGCAGCAATATGCGCAAATTCAAACGAGATATATCCACCTCCCACAAATACAATTCTATCAGGTAAATGATCTTCACCAAACTCTAGGAAATCATCGCTCGTAATAATATTCTCTGATCCAGGAATATTCAGATTCATAGGTTTTGCTCCGGTTGCTATTAGAATATATTTACTATTAAGAACAGTGGTGGTTTTCTTGTTATTTCCATCATGATTATTTTCTTCAACTTGAATGATATTTCTATCAATGAACTTAGCATGACCATGAAATACATTGATTCCAGCTTTGATGTAACCATTTTCTCTATGTTCAGGAAAAGGTTCAGTAAAAGTGCGTTTGAAACGTATCAAATCTGACCATTTTATATGTATTTCCTGTAAACCAGTTATACCTTTATTCTCATGTCTCTGGGTTGAGTCAACAATCTTGGCTGCCTCTACTAATACCTTCTTAGGATCGCATCCACGTAATGCACATGTGCCTCCAAATGGCAATGAATCTATTATAGCTACACTCCATCCTTTCGAACGACATTCATGAGCAGCTGCTGATGCTGCTGATCCTGTTCCTATAACTATTCCTCAATTTGAGTCGATAATCTTGGCTGCTTCCACTAACACCTTCTTTGGATCGCATCCACGTAATGCACATGTGCCTCCAAATGGTAATGAATCTATTATAGCAACATTCCATCCTTTCGAACGACATTCATGAGCAGTTGCTGATGCTGCTGATCCTGTTCCTATAACTATTAAATCGAATACACTTCCACTATTCATTCTATAATTTAAGTTCATGGAAAATATAAAAAAATATTTGTTATTTCTACCTAAACCTAAAGAAATAAAAATCTTAGAGTTTGGAAATACAACAATAGACATTCTAAAATATATTGCAGAAAACTCTTCGATTTCTGGCTACGATTATTACAAATACTTAAATAAATATAGGTTAAAGAACAAAACAATAGCGTATAAAGGTGTCCATCTCAAAGTATATAAGTTGATTCAATTATGTGCTAGTTATGTGTTAGTTATCCACTAATATTTTTTTAATTACTTTTTTCTAGATTAGTTACCAATTTTAATAGATAAATTATCTTTCAATATTAGTTGAGTTAAATCAAATTAATTTTATTTATTATTTATTAAATTTGTGCTTTGTATATTTAGTTATTCAAATTCTCGATGATGTTCAGATTTAGTATGATTTTTGAGCAAATCTATTAATGGTCCTTTAATTTCCTTAACATTCTGTTTAAATAAAATCATTTCCTTTCCTTCTGCTCTGCAATAGATATTTACCTTCCATTTACCATCATCAGGATTTGGAAAATCAGACCGGTAATGAGCTCCTCTACTCTCTTGTCGCATAAGGGCACTTTTTATTATGGCCTCACAAATAACCAATGACGACTTTACTTCCCAAGTTAAAACAATATTTTCATGATCATGATCAATTTTAAATTCTTTTATTATTTTATCGTTAGAATAAAACTCTTTTTTTAATTCTGAAATTCTTTTTAACCCCTTTTTGAGCTTTATCTCTTCCCTTATTATTCCAGCATTATGTTTCATTAATTCTTGTATTTCATTGAGAAACATAATTGGTTCCTTAACTATAAAGATATCATCATCAATACCAATATCAATGACATCGATTTCCTTTTTTTTATCGTTTATATTAAATTTTAATAATGATGACTCTGTTTCCTTTTTTTCTTCTCCTTTCTGCTTTTTACTATTTTCCTTTGCAAACGTTGCAGCTTCATAACCAGCAATTTTTCCAAAAACTAGAGTATCTAGTAAACTATTTCCACCTAAACGATTAGCACCATGGATTTGACTTATTATTTCTCCTACCGCAAATAAACCTCTAATCTTTGTTCTACATTTCATATCTACCACTATCCCGCCCATTGAGTAATGTGCCGTAGGCCCAACTTCCATTTTGTCTTTGGATATATCAATTCCATTCATATTTTTGAATTGTTCGTACATAGTGGAAAGTCTTTCCAAAATTTTTTCTTTTGGAAGATGAGTTACATCCAACCAAACTCCTCCATGTTTAGTACCTCTTCCAGAAACTATTTCATTATAGGTAGCGCGAGCTACTACATCACGAGGTCCTAATTCCATCCTTTCAGGATAGTAATTTTTCATGTATCTTTCACCTTTTGAATTTAACAAAATACCTCCTTCTCCACGTATTGCTTCCGTAGCTAAAGTACCCAATGCTTTCTCTGGCCAAACCATTCCTGTAGGATGGAATTGTACCATTTCCATATCTACTAAATCTGCTCCTGCTTCATATACAAAAACTATACCTTCTCCAAAGTTTTCAAAACTTCTAGAACTACTAATATCGTAGACTCGAGTATATCCACCAGAGGCAAGTATTAAAGCTCTGCATTTAAATATTACAAATTCTTTATTTTTGAAATCTATTCCAAATGCCCCTATAATTTTTGTTTCTTTTTCCCTTTTTACATTTACAGTGTCTGCTTTTAATAATTTTAGGATGTAGATATCGTCTAAAATTTCAATTTGCCGCTGATTAACTTGTTCCATTAATACGCGAATTATTTCCTTTCCAGTCCAATCCTGGTAAAATACAGTTCTTCTATAAGTATGGGCTCCGAAAAATCGCTGTGTTAATCTACCGTCTTTCTCTCTATGAAATCTAGCACCCCAATTAACCAATTCATTTATAGCATCAGGCGCATTTTTGCATAATACTTCAACTCGTTCATAATCGGCAAGAAACTCGCCCTCACGTAGGGTATCAGCAGCATGTATCATCCAGTTGTCTTCAGGATCCATAGTACCTAGTGCTGCATTGATGCCACCTCTTGCAAGTACAGTATGAGGATCACCTTTCCTACTTTGACTAATTATGAGAACATTCTCAACATCGGAATCATGAGCTTCGATTGCAGATCTAAGACCTGCAGAGCCACTACCTATAATAAGAACATCACATGATAAGATAGACCTACTTCTACCTATCATTTCACTATAAAGAAGATTCCAATTTTGCTACACATTTAATCTCTATCATGAGATCAGGGAATGCAAGTCGTTGAATTTGCACAATGGTACTTGCCACAATTGGTTGGCCAGAAAAGACCTCCTGTCTGCACTTGACCGCTGCTGCGAATGCTGTGTTCATATCAGTCACAAAGAGTACTTCATCTATTACGTTGTCCATAGTTGCCCCATACTGTTCGAGCATCTTCTGGATGTTCGCATAAGCCTGACGCATCTGAGTCTCCATATCTCCTCGTCCGACAACTTTGCCTTCATCATCATGACTTACTTGTCCAGATATATAGATAGTATCTCCAACCTTTACTGCCTGGGAGTAACCATACTCTTTCTCCCAAGGCATACCAAGACTCTTTGACTCCTTCTTTATTGCCATTATACGTCTCTGTATTATACTATTTATTTAAAATTATTACTTTCTTAACTGTAAAAAATATTTCTTAAACTGATTGTTGGTCCCACTTTATAGAAGGGTTCAAATCCCACAGAATTATTGAAAAGTAGTACTAAACCCATTTGTAAATAGCTGATCCCAATTAGGCTTTAGTAGACAACTAAATTTAGTAATATATTCGAACTATGTTTATTTCAAAAGATTGGTTTCATTTAGTTAATGGAACCAAGCAGTTATGATTCTATTTGTTGAAAAAATATTTTAATATTTATGGATTAAAATTTTTTTATGGTAATTAACTCATTACATTATAAAAATTTGATAGAGATAATATCATGCAATAAAGAGATAGTTGTGAAACTGTTACTAGGAAATAGACGTCGTAGAAAAGGTCTAAACACATCGCATTACTTTCTTCTTTTTTATTTTTTATCTTGATTTTTATTCATTTTACTTAAATAGTATTATTCAAATTGTTATTCTGATGATATTCTTTGAACTGAGAAGAAATGTCTTTTAAACTAGAACTTATTATTTTTGCCTATTAACTCATAAACATATTTAACATGTTCATAAGTTTTCAATTTCTTTTCTTCTGGTATTGTTATTTTTTTAGTTCTAAATGTATTATTGTTGGTTATCTTTCTCATTTCATTATTAAACTCTTTTGAAATGATAATTTGATCATTATCAGCGAAGCCCTCTAGTCTACTACAGAAATTAACATCATCTCCGATAGCAGTAATCTGACTTCGAAGAGGAGAATACCAATATCCAAACAATACTTCACCAATATGAATAGCACATTTCAAATTTATATTGGTAGTAGGCTTGTAATCATAATGAGAATATAAAATTTTCATATGTTTTTCCTTGATTTTTTTAAAATTCACCTTAGAGCCTATCCGAAAACACCTCCTCTCTTATATGTTATACAAGCACAGACAAAATGTAATATTGCAATATAGTTATCTTCCTTCTTTTCCCATCTAATCAATAATCGCCTGAATCGGTTCATCCATGAGTGTGTTCTCTCAACTACCCACATCTTCTTGCTCTATATTTTGGTATCCTTCTTCTCTTCTTTTTGTTACCATTATTGTAGTCTTCTCCTCTCTTGCAAATATGCATGGTATAACCATATTCCTCAAGTAACTCATATACCTCAGGATAGTCATAACCCTTGTCAAGACAGATGTGTTGTTGTTGGGTATTTGTTGTAGATGATGATGATGATGATGGTGGTGGTCTGCAAACCACTATACTCTGAAGAGTTGCTTTTGTCATCTTCATATCATGTCTGTTAGCACCATCTACAGTAATTCCAAGAGGAATGCCCTGACCATCTACAAGAAGGCTACATTTGGTACCTGATTTACTTCTGTCTGTGGGATTTGGTCCTGTACTTTTTTCCCCCAAGAGGTGCTTTTGTTATTGCACCATCCATTGATTGCCATTTCCAGTTGATACCAACTTTTTTATCATATATTTTTAGACCATCAATCCACATACGTTTGAATACGCCATCTTGTCTCCATTCCTGAAACCTGTCATGTACAGGTACTGGATGCACCAAGACTTCGTGGTAATGCTTTCCACTGACATCCAGTACGTGTAATGTAGAAGATAGCATTCATTGCCTTTCTATCATCCATTCTTGGACGACCTGTCTTCTTCTTCTTCTTCTTCCTTTTGGCTTTATGTACAAGAAGAGGGAAAATTTGATTCCATAATTCATCTGGTATTTCATAAGATGAATCGATTCCAGAAATTTCAGATATCAAACTAATCTCGTGATATATAGTGTAGAGACACTTAGCTTTGTCGAATAAATCTATTGTACCATAAACTTAAATACTATAAACTACTTTTCGGATAGGCTCTTAAACTCTAATGCAGCGTTCATTGCATTTGAATAAACTATATCAAATTTTTTATCTTGGTAACCAAAGTAAGCAAAAATTCCATCGCCTATAAATTTATCCAATATTCCATTATATTTTTTAATCACTCTTGTTGCTTCATTATAATAATCTCTTAACAAGTATTCTACTTCTTCAAAGATAGGACCTTGTCTTTTCATTCTTTTTTTCAGTAATGCTTTTAATTCTTTAATTAAGGCAGAAAATTTACTTATATCCCAAAATACAATAATAAAGTTATGGATGTTAATTCCATCTAATTTTAATTCTTTAATATGTTTATATATGAATAGATCAAAGTACATACCTAATTGTTCCTTAGAATAAGGATCATTATCCGTAATATTCTGATTAACCATTATATTTGTACTCCTTATTTATTTTCATCAAGAAAATTTAACAGATTAGGAGTTCTGATATTATATATATTACTAAGGTATCTTAATCTTTGAATATTGCTCATATTTTTATAGTCATCAGCAGTAAAAATAGTAATGCTATTAACTTCTCTTCTATGGATTTTACATAAATAATCTATTCGTTCATAATTATAATTAAACAGGATTTCTCCTAATTCTCCAGAGTTTAGATAAAGTCTTTCATCTAATACTTCAATATTTGCCGGGTCAGGATCAATTTTAATAAAGTATAGATCGTGAGGTTTACTATCTGTATTAATCCATCGAATGGTATCTCCTTTTTGAATTTTGACGGTTTGTGGAATATAATTTCTAATAGACTCATTACGTTGAAATTGTGGAATAATTACCTGCTTTTTCATTACTATTATGTAATTATATCAAATAGAATATATTAATAAAGTAAATTATTTGGTCCCACTTTATAGAAGGGTTCAAATCCCACTGATTCCGTTTTATAAGTGAGCTCATTTATTTACATTTGATATTTTCTTTCCGAATCTTTGCTACAAATCTTCTAGATCCAATATATATTATATGGTAAAGCATGATAAAAGTTGTAGGTTAAAAATATTAGTTAAAGAATATTCTATAAATGATTACAATTCAAATGTATCAATAACCTCTTCTAATTTGTTAATAGCCTCATTCAGCTTATTCTGATCTACAGTTGGAATTTTCATTATCTCATAGTTATCATTTTCCGACTTTGTAAAATCAACATAAAATATTCCTAACCTTGCTTCAGTTTGTGCAACTAATCCTATGGTATAACTTCTCCACGAAAAAGCATCTGGAGTGAAAGCACCATCATCATTCAATATAATACATCTACCATAACCATTATCCTGTAAATAATCAAATGCTTTATTGAATTTAAAGTCATGAGAGCGAAATCCATCTCTATATTTTATTATGTATTTTCCATCAACAGTTTGGGATTCTTTTAATAACAACAGTTTTCCAAATTCTTCCAAAGCATAAATGTAAATTCCAGCAGCAATCTCTGTATCAATATCTATATTCTGTTTTGCAGCAGAAAGTTTCTTAATTATACCGTTTTTTATTAACTGCTTAGCTTCATTCCATGTTTCTTTTGATATGTGGATTTCTTGTGATATGTGTGGCAAATATATTATTACATAGAAAAATACAACTTTAATCTTTTCATTGGTTTACCTACACGTAAAATAACCCCTTATTTATGCACTTTTAAACCTGATACATTAGAGGGTATATTGCTTTCCTCTTTTGAGTTAGTGGTCCCGAGAAAAGTACGGGCCTGTCGGGAGTAATACCGATAGCGGTGCAAAAGAGTCTATTGTAGAGATACTACTGTCTTGTATTTAGCTTTTATTATTAGAAACTTGTCTAAACAAATAAAAATAAATACAATAAAAATATTGTTAGTCCAAAATTGATTTGTCAAGTCAAACATTAATTAATTATTTTACCAAAATAATATTGATGCTTTTCTGCTAATTGAGTGAAGTTTAGTTAACGATATTCTTATCTATTTTTCCTTTGTATTTATCTCATTACTTACATACCATGCCAATAGTAACAGTATCAATGTATAGTGGTAGAACACAGAGGGAAAAAGATAGACTCGCGGAGTCAATTACGGAAGATATAGCTGAGATATTAAGCATAAAGAGAGAAGAGGTAATTATAGTATTTCAAGAAGCGCTCCACGGAAATTGATATTCTTCAGGTATTCGTCTATAAATATAATTGTATATTTGTTTCACATCACTTAGCTGAACAAATAGGAGATATTGGATTATAAAACAACAAGAGAAGCAATCTAAAATTTAAATCAACTTAGAAAAATATTTCTTTAAGTAAACAGAGAATATTTGTAAGAATATGTGCGCTAATTATTGCTTTATAGCTCCTATACTTCCTGGAGGAATAGAATTGATGAAAAAATGGAATGAAGAAAATATTGTTAACAATAAAGAACATGATACTGTTTTTAGATCAGCTGGAATATCAAGAGAGCAGGTTTGGATTCAACATTTGCCACAACAAAACCAAGATTTTGTAGTTGCTAGTTATGAAACTAGTGACCCTGAACAGTCATTCAAAGTATTAGTTACATCTAAAGAACCATGGGCTGTAAAATTTCGAGAACATTTGAAAAATGTACATGGATTAGATATTGTACAATCTCTACCTCAGATTAATGAATTAGTAGTCAATTGGGAGGAATAATAATTTTTTCTTGTTTATTTTCTTCAATTGTATGATTAAGAATATTTAAGTCAAAATTTATGTGATAAATTTTAAAACTATCTAGCAATTAGCTGTTTTAGAAGAATCATCTCTATGTATTATGTTTTTATTTTTATTCCTTATTATATTTAGCTTTTATCATTAGAAACTTATTTACAAAATATTAAAATTAATTTTTTACATTTTACACATAGCCAATATTGATTAAATTTGTCAATTTAGTTATTATAAATGATAAAATTAAAAATTTAAAAAAAAGATAATTTGTAGAATAAGAGGTTAATCCCCGTGGGGTTCGGTGGAAACCATGCTTCTGGAGTTATGAATGAATAATATTCATCATGTTCACCAGCATAAACAATTATCTTTGCTGCTAAAATTTCTCCTTTTTCATCCACGATAGGAACTATATGTTTCCATTTTAGATAATCCCAAGCACCTAATCGTATGCCTGATGATATCATTGTATAAACAATCGGCTTAATTCTTCTGTCAGGATATTCTAACAATTTTTTAATTTCGTCTATAGTAGGAGTCTCTGTCATTAGCTGGTAATGTTATTTCTTTAGATGACAATAATTCTTGTTCTTCTGATCCTGCAACTATATATAATTTTGATAATGGAAAAGGAAAAATCGGATTTATCCCATCAATTACAGAGCCTTTTTGTTCAAATTGTGATAGGGTAAGACTAACTTCTGATGGACGATTTCTTACTTGTCTTTTTGAAAAAGAAGGATATGACTTAAAGAAAATGATTAGAAATTCAAAGACTACTGATCAAGAAATAAGAGAATATATCATAAATTGTTATAAAATGAAACCAGAAGGAATAGTTGAACTAATTCGAATTAATCGTCTTAGACCAACCCTAAATCTAATGCATATAATAGGTGGTTGAATAACCAAAATGAACTCCTGTGAAGATAGAACATTAAAGATAAAAGTATTTGGAATATTAAGAGAGAAATTGGAAAGTAATACTCCTAGTATTACTATTAGTGATAATTCAATTTCATTAGAAGAACTTGCAAAATGTCTTAAAGAATTGTATCCTTACCTCTCTATGAATGCGATAAACTTATTCTCTTTGGCTGTAAAACACCACGTGCTCCAAGCCGATGCCAACACTGCTATTGACCATACCGATATTTCGGTGGAAGCACTTTGATTATTTAGATAAACTTCACAAATTGGAATCTGACCATTTTTAGTTAAGTTTTTCTATTTTATTTAGTTCTTTTTTGATATCTTCAGCAAGACTCAAGGATACTGATACTAAATTGTTTACTAGATTCCCAGTATCTTCTAGCTTCTTCAAATAACGGGATATATCAATTTCAGCCATTGTAGTAAAGATTAGATAATAGCAAAAATATAATATATTTTTCCAATATGATTTTAGTCTATTAGAATAGGTGAGCCCTAGAAAACTACGGGCCCGTCGGGAGTGGAACCGGCCATGTAGTAGGGTTCTATTACATTGTATTTAGCTTTTATTATTAGAAAGTTATTTTAAATTATTTTTAATGATTATTTCTTGGTAAAGTAAAATACAAAAATGCTGTTTGGTGTCTTCCCAATCCATATCTTTCCAATATGAGCTTCAAATTATTAGGTAATGTATAGAATTCGAGTATGATATACAACCAATTCTCTTCGCAATTATCCAATTATGAAAATAAGTTTGGTATAGAATTATGAAAGTAAATATTACTATAGTTAAAGTTAATCTCATATTATTATCATAGCCCTTTAATGCATCTTAAAATCATACTTCTCATTTAGGTGAATTGTCTATTTAAAGACATAAAGAGTTGTGTGTATATAGATAATTGTTAGTTGGATAAAAAAAATAATGCTAATAATAACAAAATTATCGATATACTTCCTACTAATTTTTATCAAAAATATAGAGAAACTATTTTGATGAATAGGAATTTACTAGTTGCTGGCATTTTTGGTTTTATAGCTAGTGCTGTAATAGCTGAACTATATGCCTTATATTCTCCTAGTGATGTATTAATTTCTACAATAACAGTGTTGGTAGGATTCATAATTTATAAGATATCCTTTCTAGTTCTCTTTCATATTGATACCAAACGAAAATACACCAATAAATTCACTAACCAGATTAATTTCGTTATTCTAAAACAGATAATAAAGAATATGATATTTGCATGGTGTATATTTGATATTGTTAACAATCTATCAAGATGGATAATACTATTTGAATTATTACTAATGGGATTTAGACCTTTTGAAGCAGTCATAATAACTTCTATAGGTGCTTCTTCTCTATCTTATTTATCAATAAATATAATCTCAAGACGCAACAAGATTTTTTCATCACTAAAAAAGAAGAACACATGAAAATAAAATAATGGCAATATAGAATAGAATTAAAAATAAAAAGTTATCAATAATAGGTTCTGTTGTCTGTTAAATACTAGCAATCTAATAAATAATAATCTAGCATCGAATATGAGAGTATACAATACAGCACTTGAACAGACACGTGATAATCTAAAGACTTTACTAAGAACAATTACCAGTTACGTAAAGGCAGATAATAGACGTTTAATATTTAACCTAGTTCAATAATCTTTAATTATAAAAATATATTCGTATCAAGCTTCTAAGTTATATATTTGTAGTCAAACATTATATTATGAGTAGTGATAAATACATTCCAACTTCCGATGGAAAAGAAATTATAAATCCTGATGGAAGTAGTATATCAGAAATCGAACCAGAAAATCACGAACCTAAAGAAATAGAAGGTTATCATATTTCAAAAGATAACATCCCTTCTTTTAAGAAAATACTGGTTACTGACGATGGAAAGGATATATCAAATAAAGCACTTAATTATGCTGTCTCTTTATCTAATTCTACAGGTGCAGAATTATTTATTCTACGTATACTAAAAGACGTTGAAAAATATGAAAACATCTCCTTAGAAGGCTCCCATGAGATATCACAAATGGATAATCAAGACTTTCATAGAAAGATTAAAGGTGAGGTAATAGATGCTATGGAAGAAAAAATAAAGAAATGCCAAGAAGACTGGATGTCAAAATAAAGTTTCTTATAAATTTCTGACTGGTAATGTAGTTGATGAAATAGTAAATGAAATTAATAATAATAACTATGACTTGGTCGTTATGTTAACTTATCATATAGATTCTTGGTTTAGTCTCATTATTTAGTGATGTCAGAAAAATAATGAATCATATTAGTAAACCTGTTTTGATAATACAATAAATTTAATTTATTTCTTTTTATCTATTTATTTTCTTTTTTTTTGATACTAAATTGTTGACTAAGCAACTTTCTGTGAGACCAATTAAACTGTTTTGTCTGGAGTCCTGTATGTAGTAGGGTTCTACAATATTTTATTTAGCTTTTTGGAAATATATCTTTATAGTTGAGTTTATAACAACAAATAAAGATTAACAGATGAAAGTGGGATTTGAATTCTTCTATACAATGGGACCGGTATTTCAACATCTTACATTATTATTATATTACACAGCAAACTCATTGTCAAAAATAGTCATCTTCAAATTTTGAAAACATATTTATTATTTTATTTTTACATTCTGAACAAATAGTACTATTTCTTTCAAATGGTTGTTCATCTTTATCATAGTCAGAAGTAATTTTTAAATCAACTGTATAACATTTGTCCGAATTATTACCACACATTTCACAATCTGTCATTTTGAATTAAAAACAATAAATAGATTAATACATCTCTTTATGTTTTTCTATTTATCTTTTTAGATACTCACTCCAAACCGAGTATTCAACTATTAATGTAGTTTTATGTATTGTTAATAAAATTTTACTTGTTGGGTAAAATGATATGTTCAAAGCTGATATCTTCATTGAGTTTTCTTCTGAATTCAATCTGTATAGATAATTATTCATGACCATACAAGAAGTCATTATTAAAATTAAGAATCACTTTGGAGAGAAGAGAGAGGTTCGCACTTTAACAGCAGGATGTATATATAAGTAACATTGGTTTTGACAATATAATTGCAGATTCCTTTATTTGACATTTAATTCTGATTTGTTAAACGATGATTCATCAGTTGTTGTGAACAAGCTTAGTTGTATGACATTTTTGGTTCTTTTAAAATAGAAAATAAGTCAGAATAGCGAAAATGTTGTAAAATCACATCTTGCTTTTTAGTCCAATTGAATATATTATATTGCTTATATTGTCTAATGAGTATGTTGTGGTTAATATTATTTCTTTATGTGGTAATCTATCACGCAATGTCCACGCAATGTCATGAAGGTGAGTATTTAGCATAATGATATCATAGTCATTATCGTTGTGGTTTGTATCAGAGAATACAATTTCTAAACATTTGTACCCATTTGTACAACCTTCATATCTGATATTGAACAACCATACTGTTTTGTAAAAAAGAGAAAAATACTGAATATTTGAATCTGGTTCAGCTATAAGGATTCGTTTACTTTTTTGCTTCTTCTTTTGGTTTTCTGTGGGTTAATTTAAATCAATCATTACTGTATACTAGTCGTTCAGATACTGTCTTTTGTATCTGATAATAAAGAGTTGTTGTTAAGGACTGCTAGAATTTACCTCATTATTTTGGCTATTAACTGATACTGCTTGTATGAAATTGGTGTTTATTTTTGCGCAAGCCTTCACAATATCACGTGTTTGTTCAAGTGCTGTATTGTATACCCTCATATTTGATGCTAGATTATTATTTATTAGATTGCTAGTATTTAAGAGATAACTTGTGAAATTATTTACCCATATTGCGTGATTTTCTGCGATTCTTTGTGGATTATACAAATCCCATACACTACTATTTCTATCTACTTGTTGTGTTTGAAAAGAGCTTACTACTTGTTTTTGTGCTTCAATAAAGTCAGAAGCAATATCTTTTATAGTTTGAATAGTTTTTTCTTGATATTCAGCGATACGTTGTGTATATTGTGGAATTTCTCGTGTAGCTTCATCTGTACTTCTTTTTATATTATGTAAAGTGTTATCGAGAGTCTTGTTTATTGCATCTTGTTGTTGATTTAAGGTGTTATTTGTTCTTTCATTGAAATTATTGTTGTCTTTATTAAGTTTAGTTGTATATTTTTCATTAAATTCTGGTTCATTTACAGCTATATTTTCGTTTATTTTTACTTCTTGTTTTCTTGCTGACATGTATATATATACGTTACTAAGGTATATAAACTTATGTATTAATGACTATTGTAAAGTCATATTTGTTTATGTATAATCTATAATTTATTTGTATAATTTGAGGTAATATATTCAGAATAACACCAATAACAAGCAGAATATTTAGGTATTACGGACAAGTCAGGAGTAATACCGATAGCTCTACAAAAATAAGAGTCTAATCTTCTCGTAAAGATAGAATATTTAAATTATATAGATTAAAAGTATCATATAAAATAATTTCACCTCTTTTATGATATGAAAAATGAAATTTTATTATTACTAAATCAATGTAAAAATCTATTTTACCTTGTTTCTCATTAATCTCACAAGATGAGCAGGACCTAGATTGCCCGTTATCTTTAACATGAGATGTGTCACAAAACTGACCAAAGGCATAGTAGAATCCCTTACAACTATAACTGGACAATGCAATTGATAGAGTAATAAATTAGCAAATTTTGAGTTAGTAAATAGGCTATATTTTCCTATAGTTGATTCAGTTATTAATATATCTGGACTGTGTATCATAACCGATTCTAATATAAGTTTTCCAAATTGTGTACTATTTTTTTCGACATCTTCTGAAACTTGAATTTCATTTAGTTCAACACCTGCTTGAATGAAATATTCTCGTCTTTTATTAAAAGTGGAGACAATTTTATCATAATTCTCACCTTTTATTGCTTCTTTTGTTTTATAGTGTAGTATATCATATTTACTATTCAAATTTCTTCTGTTTATTGCCACTACCTTCAAATTGAGTTTTCCATGATTTGCAAACCATGTTGTTACTTTTAATATTTCATCAGAATTATCCCCATCATCATATAGAACTACCATATTTCTTTTATCATCTTTGGTCACTCCATTTCCATCGGTATTGTTTTGTTTTTCCGAAATTATATAATCTTCACTATGAGGAATAATTGCCAAAACATCGCATGTAAGCAATGTCTGTAATTTTTTGTTACTTCTCATTGTTTCATAATCTATAATCATTAAATCAATTTTTTGTTCTGAAATTGTTGTTAGAACTGCTTCTGTGGCATCATGAGAAATTCTAACATAATAATGATAGATGACATCTTCTTTATTCAATACATCCTCAAGAGAGTCAAATGTCTTTCTTGCTGAATCTGTAAAGGCAATTCCTGCAGATAGAGGTGTTTGATGTGGAACCGTTATTGTTCTTAAAATATTGATTTCACCATCTTTTTCTTTTGCAACTCTTATGGCATATCTTATTAGTCTATCTGGGTTTTCTGGAGTGTAAGGCAGTAGAATTCTAAAATCTTTTCTTACAAGATTTCCTTCGCTTGTTATGGTTGGAGAATAATGCTCTATTTCTGTTTTGAATGTAAAGAGACGATAGATAAAGAAACCTACTAGGATCCATAATACTGTAATAGCCCAACTAAATGGGGCAGTAATTAAAAGATAAACTGCCAAACCTACCATTAAGATTATTCCTATAATGGACACATATGGGAAGAATGGTGTTTTATAACCATAATCAAGTTTGTCACCATACATTCGTCTTATACTAATTACAGCAAGATTCACCTGTGTGAATAAAAGCAAAAATATTACTGCAGAAGCATGAGCTATATCTTCAAGAGGGAGAGCATAAGCCATTACTGCCATAATAATACTTGACAAAATAACAGCCACATAAGGTGTTTTAAATTTAGGATGAATAGCACTTAACTTGTGAGGTAGATTATAATGTCTGCCCATGGCAAAAGCAACTCTTGCTGAAGAAAAGGTTGTTGCATTTAATGCTGCAAGGGTAGATACTAGTCCTCCTGCTAAAACTATGAATGCTCCATATGGCATAAATGATTCTGCTGCCTTCATTATACCTAATTCTCCATGTAGACCGATAAATTGCCATGAAGGCATATCAGGAAAAATGGCACCAATAGAAACAAAAGCAATAATGCAATACATGATTACAACTAATGCAAGTGAGATGAAAATTGCTCTTGGAATATTTCTTTTAGGATTTTTAACTTCTTCCCCTGTTTGAACTATTATCTCATACCCTTCAAATGCAATAAAAGTTAAACCCATTGCAGCTACAAGACCACCAAGGCCCATAGGTAAAAAGTCAGAAAAATTTGATTGCCAGTCATCAGGATGAGAAGACATAGCCCACAATCCTGCAAGTATAATAGAGCTGATTGTTCCTAGCTGAACTAGTGTTATTATAGTCCCAACTTTTCCTGTCTCTGAAGCTCCCTTGATGTTGATAAAAGTAAATACTAGTACAACAGCAACAGCAGTTAACTTGTCGAGGGGAATTATGCCAAAAAGACTTTCTATGGGAAGAATATTTGTCATCTGCAATAGACTTACAAGAAATGAGCCAAACCCAACTGCATACAAACTTCCTGCAATAATATGAGCAAGCCATGCCATCCACCCACTAATAAAAGCATTAGGACGTCGTAATCCTTCTCTTACCCATAGATATCCTCCACCAGCTTCTGGCATTGCTGACCCTAACTCAGCGTAACCCATTGCAGTAAAAAGAGTAATAATTGCATTAAGAATAAAAGCCAGAATTACAGAGCTTCCTGCAAGTCCGATTGCTGGTCCTGTGAGAACAAAGATGGAACCGCCAATCATACCTGCTATTCCAATCATTACCACATCAAGCAAACCCAATGAACGAACGAGCTTGTGCTGATGAGGATGGATAGGACTTTCTGGCTCTCTGATATCAGACATTCAGTGGGACTTTAAGAATGAAGCAATTTAATATACGTATATATCAAAAGATATTTAATTTATAGTTGGGCTTTTTTGTATTTTATAAAATATTTTGGTTCTGTTGATTCTACGGGTGTTTAAAATGGGTGTTGAAAAGTGGGTGTCTACCGTAACACCCACTACAAAGATGATTGTTTGCACAAGCAGATAATGGTGCATTATGACAAAAGAAGGTAGAATAAAAGACTGTTGATTTTTGGGTGGTAAAGTTAGATAAAATCAGATATCAATAGTTTTCATCTATACTTTCTGATAAAGCATTTAGAGAAGCAATATTTGTTGTTGTTCTATTCATTTTGTTTACAATTGTAACGGCAATATGTATCTATTATTTAAATACTAATACTAAGAATAATAATTTTTGAAACAGCTTCTACCGTTTCCAATACTGGATTATCAGCAGGTATAACTACTATGAATTTGGACTCTATCTCAAAATTAATATTATCTTTTAATATGATAATGGGCAGATTTGAAATAATATCTATACTCTACATTTTCATTTCAAAGTTGAGGAGATAATAGAAAAATACAAATCTAAATTATTGGTTATAACAGGTGAATTTTTCCTCTCAGATTCACAAATTTCAAAAGAAGACAAATATTGAATATATCCTCAAAATGATACAAGCAATCAAAAAGGTTGTTGCAAATTCTATCATTCTTGTCTTTTCTCCGACAAACTTGTAGGAGTTAGTAAATTATTGATAAATAAATTCAAATTTATTTTCTGTTAAGAGATTCTATGTTATAGGATATGTAGGGATGACACAAAAGTATTATAATATAGTAAAAAGATTTAAAGATACAATGTATAAACTAATATCCAAATAAAATTTTATATTAAGTATTGAAGAGATTAAAATTCACTTTTTAAATTATACTTTTTCAATAAACTAAGAATAGTCTTTAAACTATTACTCTGTCTAAATTATCGAACAAGGGTAGACTCAAAATATTTTTAATCTCAATCTGATAATTGTTATAGGGGGCGTATAGAAACTGCTATTTATCCACTAGTTGGTATTCATTTCATTTTTAACTTCCACGTTAAGCTAGTGGGCCCTAGAATGCTACGGGCCCGTCGGGAGTAATACCGATAGCGGTGCAAAAATAAGAGTCTAATGTTATAGTAATTAACAAGATAATATAAAAGATTTACTTTAACATAACGAGGATATAGAGGACATCTATCTATGTTTGTTTTTAGATACTCATTATAGTGGTTAATTTTTTAATTAGGTCTTCCGTTTCGACGGGCTTTTGAATAAAGTAGTCTTCATTGATTGTTTTACCCAATGCCAATCGTATTTTTCTAAATTCTTCATTGAATATTGCAATTACAGTTAAAAAACATATTTTTACTTTAGGGTCTTTTTCTCTTATTTTTAGATATAATTGGAATCCATCCATTTTTGGCATCTTTATATCAAGAATTACTAAATTATAAAAATTGACTTTGTAATAATTCAATGCTAAAATAGGGTCATTGAAACTATCCACTTTAAATCCATTGTCTTCTAAAATTTTCTTTATTATATAAGTTACATCGGATTCATCATCTACTAATAAAATTTTTTTAGTCATTGTTATAACATCATTTTCCATTAATTGCCTTTCTTATATTTTAACTATATGAGCATAATAGTATTAGAAGATTGGAAAGTCCTAAGTCCTAAATTTTTTACCACCTGTTTTTTTTGATTATGCATGCATACTACAAAATACTATTAGTAGGATTCATCTACAAATTCAGTAGCTGGTCGGGAGTGGAATCGTCCATGTAGTAGGGTTCTACTACTACAATATTATATCTTTTTGTTCACCACTATTAAGAAATAAAATTTTATTTTAGATTATATCGTTATATGAGTTGATGAAATGTTCTAATTCAATTGTCCTTTTACTGCTTAATTTAACAGAGGCTTAATTAATAAATAATTCTGCTTAACATTAGTATTCAATAGTCAGAGATAAAATTTACATATTTGAATAACGTATTTTTCTATATGGATATGACCAATTGTTGTGCTAATTGTGGCAGGAAGACTCAAGATTATCCTATTTTCTGTTATATGTGCAATGATTACTATTGTTCCGAGTCTTGTCACTTAGAAAAACATAAATTACAATATCAGAAATTTTGAAATTTGAAATTTACTTTGAGTTGATCTTTCATATATAATAATTTAGAAGTTGTTCGTTGTAAGGCTCTGTAAACTTGTCAGTTGATTGTAAACTTGTCAGTTGATTCTTTAAAATAAAGCTGTCAAAAGTCGGTTGATAAAATCAACAATCTTTTATTCTACCTTCACTTGTCATAATACACCTAAATCAACCATGATCTTCTTATCTTTGTGGGTGTTATGCGGCAAATCTAACACCCACCTTTCAACATCCAAAGATTCAACAGAACCATTTTTTATAAACATAAGCAAAGTATTATCAATCGAGTTCTTCTACATATTCAGCTACTGGTCGGGAGTAGAGTCCTGCAGGTAGTAGGATTCTACTACTGCTACCTTGTATTTAGCTTTTATTATTAGAAACTTGCAGTGTTTCATCACTATTTAGAACTATACTAAAAAAATAACATTCAAAGTTGATAAATACAGTTTGTGTAGAATCACAAAAGCTTTACTAGCCATATATTATAATATTAAGATGATTGTATCTATAGAACCTGATTATGCACTGATATCTTTACCTTATCTTATATACATTGATAATGTATTTGTTAATATGTCAACAAAAGAAGATAAAATTAATGAAAGAACAAATCGAGATTTCAATAACACCTTAAATCAACAACAAGACGCAATAAACAAGACTCTTGATAATACTTTACATAATATAAAAAGAAGTACAGACGAAGCTACACGAGAAATTCCAAAATATACTCAACGTATTGCTGAATATCAAGAAAAAACTATTCAAACTGTAAAAGATATTGCTTCTGACTTTATTGAAGCACAAAAACAAGTAGTAGGCTCTTTTCAATCACAAGTAGATAGAAGTGGAGTATGGAATTGGTATAATCCACAAAGAATTGCTGAAAATAATGCAGTAATTGTAAACAATTTTACAAATTACCTATTAAATGCTAGCAATCTAATAAATAATGCTCTAGAATCAAATATGAGAGTTTATAATACAGCACTTGAACAAACACGTGATAATCTAAAGACTTTGACAAAAACAAATACTGATTATATAAAATCAGTTAATAGACAAAATAGAGACAGTCAAAAATAACTAAGTTTTAACATTTAACCTAGCTCAATAATCCTTTTTAAATTTTTTTATATTCTTACATATAGCATATTTTATCTTCAACTTTTATTAGCAAATTAAGATATTATTACTTTATAAACATTCTTTAATTAATAGGGTTCTACTACTACCTGGTATTTAGCTTTTATTGTTAGAAACTTAAATTAAAAACAGTTAGATAAAATTGGTTCAAATGAATTTGATATTACATACTAAAAGTGTACATCAAGTAATCTATGAGAATATTATAATATTTGTATATCTATTTTTCGAAAAGTATTTTGATGTCTTTTTATGTTTATGAAAAATTATTAATTGATAGTAGGATAAAATATTAAAAGTACATAAAGTTCAATTATCATGATAACATGGATGATGATAAAGCTCCAACACTTGATGAAATACGCAATGGCGGGTTAGCATTAGCAACAAAGTTATGTTTAGAAAAAAAATATAGTGAAGCAAAAAAGGTTTTACGGAAATTTTGAAAGTATGTATCAATGATTCAGAAGCCATGGTAATGATGGTAGAGATTCTTATTGCAGAAAATAAATTAACCCAAGCTAAAAAATGGCTTGATAATATTCTTGTATTCTATTCAAATAATCCTGGTGCTCTTTATAATCTTGGAGTTTTTTATGGTAATAGAAAACAATGGAAAAAGGCGATTAAGACGTATGAGAAATCCATTACTCTTTATGATAAGGATTCAAAGATAGAGATAGCTGATGCTTACCAAAATCTTGGTTGTGTCCTTTGGGAAGATAGCAGAAGAGAGGAAGCATTGGAAGCATGGGAAAACATCTTTAAAATATAATCCTAAACAAAAACAAGCCAAGAAAAACCCTTAAAGAATTTACTAATGAATATGGTCTGCCAATTGGCACCAATGGGAACCACAATGGATGACGTACAAGCTTTCGTCAAGATGAAGATGGAAGAATATTTATTGACAAAAAATAAAACTGATGTTTCTACTACCGATAATAAAAGCAATTTAACAGAACTAAATAAAATACTGGAAAAAATATGCAAGCATGGAATGATGAAGGTACTGAAAATATGCAGAAGAATTGGATAGTATGGACACAAATAAAAAAGTAAATTTATTTAAAAGAACAAAAGTCTTTGATTAGAATTATTGAGATAACTAAACCTATACGATATTTTTGAATAGATAAGGTGAATCAGAGAAATCTACTGGTTCGTCG